>DASQRJ010000061.1:0-3751 GCA_035642955.1 Acidobacteriaceae bacterium | reverse complement strand
CCTGGCCGGGCTGGAGCGGGTGCGCATCATCCACGGCACCGGCATGGGTGTGCTGCGGCGCGGGCTGCGGACGATGCTAACCAACCATCCGCACGTGGCCACGGCGACCGACGCGACGCAGGCGGAGGGCGGGACCGGCGCCACCATCGTCGATCTGAGGCAATAAACGACCTGCGGCGAGGGCGATCCGGGCCAATAAGTTGGGCCAGTAACCCGGGCCAATAACCAATGTTCTCCCGTAACGTCTCAGTAGTCAGCGCGACGGGCGGGTGATAAGCTCCCTTCGAATCCTGCCGGCGAGGATGCCGGCGCGCGGGTAAACCAGCATGGTACGGATCATCACAGTCGAGCGCGAGTATGGCAGCCGAGGTGGCGAGTTTGCCCACCAGCTGGCCGACTATCTGGGCTGGCGCCTGGTGGACAACTGCATCGTGGACGAGATCGCCACCAAGCTGGGCCTGGAGAAGGCCACCGTCGCCAACTGCGATGAGCGGCTGGATCCGTGGTATTACCGGCTGGGCAAGAGCTTCTGGCATGCCAGCGTGGAGCGGATGCCGGCCATCATGTCCTCCTCCGAGGTCTTCGACAGCGAACGCATGACCTCGCTCATCCGCGACTATCTGAAGGACCGGGTGGCGGAAGGGCGTTGCGTGGTGGTGGGACGCGGCGCAGCCTCGGCGCTGGTCAACATGCCCGGTACCTTTCACGTGTTTGTCTATGCCTCGACGGCGCGCAAGCTGGCATGGTTCCGCGACCAGTTTCCCGACCGTGCGGAAAACGCGCAGCAGGAGCTGGAAGCGACGGATCGCCGCCGCGCCAACTACATCCGCCGCTTTTACAACCAGGATTGGAGCGATCATCGGCTCTATCAGCTGATGCTGAACTCCTGCATGGGCTTCCCGGCGATGATCGGGGCGACGATGGAAGCCGCGGGGCTGGCGCACAGCGTCAGCGAGGCCTCCGCGACGCACCCGTAAACAATCTCCGTAAAAAAAAGGGCGGACCCGATTGGTCCGCCCTTTTGCTTCCTTCCGCCGTTATTTACCGGCCGTGTCCGCCGTGGCCGCCGTCGTGACCCCCTTCGTGACCGCCGCTTTCGTGGCCACCGCCGTTGTTGTGCGCGGGCTCGGAGTGGGACTGCGGCGCCGTATGCGTCGGCTGCGGTTGCGGGTGGTAGGTCTGGGTTGGCGGACGCGAGGCGTTGTAGTTGTTGCCTTGCGGCCGGTTGAAGTTCTCGTTCGCCGCCGGACGATTGTTATTCTGGTTCGCTTGCGGACGGTTGAAGTTCTGGTTCGCTGCCGGTCGATTGTTATTGGCCGGCGTGTTGCGGTTGTAGGAGACCGGCGCCGCGTGGGCCAGGTTCTCCGGCCGGCCGTGGTTCACGTTCGCGAACTGTGCGCGATTCTGGCCGGCGTGCAGCTCGTTCTGGTGCTGAGCGGCCAGGGGAGCAGTGTGCTGTTCGTGAGACCAGCGCTGCTCGTCTGCAGTGGGACGCGCGTCGATGCCGCCGTGTCCGCCGTTGAAGCTGGCGCGGCTGGCATTGCGGTCGACCACGACAGTCCGGTTGTAGACGACGTTGTGGAAACGAACGTCGTCCACGTGGACGATGGCGGTGTTGTAGCGGAAGACCCCGCGATCCCAATAGCCGCCTTCAAAGCCGCGTCCGCCGTAGCCGAAGCCGTAGTTCACGCCGCCGTAGAAGCCGATGTGCAGGCCCCAGTAGCCGGGGCTCCATGCGTAGCCGGTAGGGCTATAGGCCCAGTAGCCGGGCGTCCAGAGTGCGCCGGGATAGGGCGCGAGCACCCAGGCGCCGGGCACCCAGTAATAACCGCCGTCGTCGGCATAGGACCAGTAGCCGGGGGTCCAGATGTAACCGGGGGCGGGGACGGGGGGCTGCACATAGACCGGCAGAACGGGCGGTGCGCCAATGCCGATGGAGACAAAGACGCCGGCGAACGATGCCGCCGGAACAGCACTGACCACGGCGGCCAGGATCAAAGAACGGATTGCTTTTGCGATGCGCATACCCTCACCTTGCCGGCGGCTCGTCGCTCAGATTTCCCCGTTGCTGCGTCCTGCACGGGAGTGCGCTGTCCGTCCGGCCTCGTGTCTGCTTCTAGCTTGCCTTGCAGACAGAGATGTGAACGGTGATTCTGACAAAATGTTGCGCCGGGTAACGTGACCGTCACCCCCACCCCCCTCCGGTCACCGGAGGGTGGCCCGTAAGGCATTTCCTATCATTGGCTTAGACACTCTTCCGCAGGCTAAAAATGTCATTCTATTGAAGTTATACGCAAATATGTCCAGGTATTGGACTTAGTTCGGCGCGCAAGGCTTTGCCCAACAACCCTCCGATCGCCGCCAGTTTTTTAGGCAGGATAGGGACTTTTGGGGCAGATGAAGTTGGGGCGGGCGTGCTACCTGCTGTAGCCCATAGCACGCGATTTTCCCCACCCATAAACGTCCCCTTGTGCGAAGGCACTTCCGTGGTTTTGCAACTGGGTGGGCGCGGGGTCTATTCGCTCGCCCCAGTGCAGTCTACGGTTTCTCAAACACAGAGAACTATGCCTTGGAAGTGCTACGGCTGGAGTCAGCGAGCAGCTTTAGAATGACCACATGATCGCCGCCTTTTTCAAGATATGGGCAATACTCGCGGTCATCACGCTCGCGGTGTCCACTTTCTTCAGACTGCTGGAGGCGCACGGTAAATACCGGCGTAAAAGCAGAGGAGACATACGGGCCGACTATCGTCGTTCGATTAGAGCCGAACAAGTGCGTCAAAGCCCCAAGACGCGCCTTGTGTCGTTCGAGTCGCGGCCTGACAGATAAAGATTCTCATTTCTACTGGGTGTTTCACAGCAGGTTCTTGTATGCCCCGGCATCCCAAAGCCTCTTCACTTCGGCTTGGAACCTCTCGCCCTCCTCGTGGTCGGGGTCTCCGAATCGATGAAAAAGAGCGTTGTGAATCAACTCGTGCAGAATAAGTACCTGTCTCATCTTCGGCCACCGGGCGGCTGTTGAACTGATTTCGATGACTCCGTCCTTCATCCGAGCGGGGTCGCGCATATCAACGACTCTTAAGTCAGTCACAGAAGGGGCGCCGGCAAAGTAACGCTGCTCAACTCTGCGCATACAAAAACGCATAATGAGCTCGTTCGCACTCTCCTCTGCCAACACTTCAAACGGTACGTCATCCACCGGAAAATCTTAATGAACTTTTGCAGTGCGCACAATCAGGAGTTTCACAACCGGCTGGCCGCTATTTTGATGCGGTTTGTTGACATCAATTCGGTGAAAAAACATCTCCTCACGCCACTGCCGGGTGTGTCCCTCAGTACCGTGGACGGCTTCTCGGATGAATCAGACTGATGCCAGATGCGGCTGCATATCTCTTTCCGGAAGGCTTGAGGGTATGCGGGATCTTCACCAGCCGTCAGGCAGTTACAGCATCCAGCGGAGGACGCGGCGGGTGGTTTCGAGCACTGCGCCGTAGAGGAAGGGTGCGGAGAGACCGTTGGCGGGGCCGGCGGAGGTGACTTTCTGGCGGGCGCCCAGGTTCAGCCAGGGGAGCACGGCCTGCGATCCGCCGAGGAAGAGCAGGTTGGAGTAGGCGGTGCCGTAGCCACGGCGGACGGAAGGGAGAATCTCTACGGCAAAGCCGTAGGCCCCGCCGGCGAGCGCGCCGATGGCGTATTGCACGATGGGCGCCGCGTTTCGCCGCTGGCTTCGGCTGAGGCGCTTGCCAAAGGTG
>DASQRJ010000060.1:0-6757 GCA_035642955.1 Acidobacteriaceae bacterium | reverse complement strand
GACGGCAGCAGCTACACCCTCTCTGCAACCGGCGGTACGCAGGCCGTCACTCCCGCCGCGACCACGACCTATACCGCGACCGCCACCGGCTCTGCAGGAAATGCCACCGCAACCGCCACCGTGACGGTAACCGGCGGGCCACCGGCCGCGCCGACCGTGACCATTGCAGCCAATCCCACCTCCATCGGTGCAGGCAGTTCGTCCGCTCTCACCGTCACCGCGAAGAATGCAACTGCCGTGACCGTGACTGGCTCGGACGGCAGCAGTTACAAATTGTCTGCAGCCGGCGGCACGCAATCCGTCAGCCCCAAGGCCACCACCACCTATACCGCAAAAGCAACCGGCGCGGGAGGCACCATCACCGCGACGGCCACCGTCACCGTCACCAAGGCATCGGCTGCCACCGTGACCATCGTAGCCAGCCCGGCTTCGATCACCGCAGGGGCCGATTCCATCTTGACCGTCACGGCTGCCCACGCCACCGCTGTGACTGTAAGCGGATCGGACGGCAGCAGCTACAACCTCATGTCCGCCGGCGGAACGCAAAAGGTCACTCCAGCAGCGACGACGACCTACACCGCGGAGGCGATGGCTACTGCAGGCAACGCTTCGGCCACCGCGACCGTCACCGTGGTCCGTGCCGGCAGCACGCAGGCCATCAATCACGTCATCTTCATGATGCAGGAGAATCACACCTTCGATAACTACTTCGGCATGCTGAACAGCTACCGGCGTACCACCAACATGAATGTCGGCGACGACGGGAATGTCTATAACGTGGATGGCATCGACGATAAGCTGAACCTCGCCAACACGAATGACGAAGGCGTCTCCATACCGCTCTACAAGTTCAAGTCCAGTTGCATCGACGATGCATCCTCGGCATGGCTCGAAAGCTATGGCGACGTGAATCGCTATAACTTCCTTGCCACGCGCCCCATCAACAACGACGGCTTCGTCCACGATGCCGAAGGCTATGCGAAAAACTGCGCGCTATCCGGTGTCTGCTCCGGCGATTTCACGGATACATCGGGTGAGCGCGCCATGGGCTACTACGATCAGGATTTCCTGAACTACTATTACTACATGGCCTCGGAGTTCGCCGTCTCCGATCGCTGGTTCTCGCCCATTGCATCCAAGAGCAATCCCAATCGCGTCGCAACCTTTACCGGCGGCACCACGCAGGGCCTCGCGTTCGACCAGGGATACGATGACCACATCGGCTCCCTCAATTTTCCGAACATCTTCCATGCACTCGACAATGCGCATGTCTCGTGGAAGCTCTATTACTCTGACACCTCCGGTGAGTGCGGCGTAGGCGACGATGACTGCGGCGGCGGCAACGCAAACTATCCCGCCACCGCGATGGGCTACATCACCTACCCCAAGAATTATCTCTATCCCAATCCCAGCCATGCCGCCTGCACTGGAACCACCCAGCCCTCCAGCGTAGTCGGCGATTCGTCGAACTACTTCTGCATCGACCCCAACCACGTCGCTCCGATATCCACGTATTACAACGACCTCACCAATGGCACGCTGCCCAGCTTCGCCTTCATCGAGCCCGCATACGGCATCACCGATGAACATCCCGGTTCCTTCCAGCCCATCCTGCTCGGTCAACAGCAGATGGCGAAGATCATCAACGCCTTCATGGCCAGCCCGGAATGGAAGGACGGCGTCTTCTTCTTCAGCTACGACGAAGGCGGCGGCCCCTACGATCACGTTCCGCCCGTGCCGCACCACACCAATGACAAGACGGACGCTGCGGACAAGCCGAACTACCCGGTCGATATCGCCAGCATCTCGGTCAATCCGGACAGCTACTTCCCGTGCCTGCCCGCCACGCCTCCGGCCACCGCCCACTGCGATCTACGGACCGACAGCCCCGGTGCCCAGCCTGGCGATGCCGCGGCGGTCAACGGCTTCGCCGCGCAGATCGGCTTCCGCGTCCCCAACATCGTCATCTCGCCCTTCACCCGGCGTCACTACGTCTCGCACGTTCCCATGGATCACACCGCGATCATTAAGTTTGTGGAAGATCGCTTCATCGGGAACGGAAGTTATCTGACTTTGCGCGACGCCGCGCAGCCCAACCTGCTCGACTTCTTCGACTTCACCAACACCCCCTGGGCAACACCGCCCACGCCGCCGGTGCCGGCGTCCAGCGCCACGCTCGGCAACACCTGCACGCCCTCCAGCATGTAAGCAAGGATGGCGCGCACCCTCCGGGGCGGACTCATCCGCCCGAGTTTTCATCTCCCGGATTTCCGTCTTTGGATGTGTGATGTAGCAGCTACGCGGCGCGGCCGCCGAGCTACTTGCGCGAGCGCATCTTCTTCGCCCACTCCGGCTTGATCGTCTGCCGCGCGCGTCCCAGGGCCAGCGCATCCGCCGGCACGTCCTCGGTGATCGTCGAGCCCGCCGCGATGTAGCTGCCATCGGCAATCGCGAGCGGCGCCACCAGCGTCGAGTCGCTGCCGACAAACACATTCGCGCCGATCGTGGTCCGGTGTTTGTTCTTGCCGTCATAATTGCAGGTGATCGTGCCCGCGCCCACGTTCGTGCCCGGCCCGATATCCGCATCGCCGATATAGCTCAGGTGGTTCGCCTTTGCCTTCGCGCCCACCCGCGACTTCTTGATCTCGACAAAATTTCCGATGTGCGCGCCCTCGCCGATCTCCGACTCCGGACGCAGCCGCGCATACGGCCCGATGACCGCGCTCTTCGCCACCTGTGCGGACGAGAGAATCGATCCGTTCAGCACCGCGACATCGTCGCCAAGCGTCGAGTCTTCGATCACCGCGTAGGAGCGAATCCGGCATCCGCTTCCGATCGCGGTCCGCCCCAGCAACTGCACGAACGGCTCCACAATCGTGTCCGCGCCCACCGTCACCGTGCTGTCGATCACCGAGGTCTCCGGCCGGAAGATGGTGACGCCGCCATCCATCAGCGCGCGCGCCTTGCGCATGCGCATCTCCGCGTCCAGCACCATCATCTCGGCGATGGTGTTTGCGCCCAGCACCTCGTGGACATCTGCGGTCTCGAGCGCCACCACGCGCTCCTTGTCCTTCACCAGCAGCGCCGCCATATCCGTCAGGTAGTACTCGCCATGCGCGTTGTCGGTCGAGAGCTGCCCGATATGCTTGAACAGCGGCTCCGAGCGAAACGCATAGATGCCCGCATTGATCTCCGGTGCCGCGAGCTGGTCTCCCTTGAGCGCCTTCTGCTCCACAATGGCAGTCACCTCCGGCCGATCCGCATGCTTGCGGATCACACGTCCGTATCCCGTCGGATCGGGCGGCCTCGTCGTCAGCACCGTCATCGCCGCCTGCTGCTCCAGATGAAAGTCCCGCAGCCTCAGGATGGTCTCCGTCGTGATCATCGGCGCGTCGCCCGACAGCACGATCAGGTTCTCGTACGCCGCTACCTCCGGCTTCGCCATCTGGATCGCGTGTCCCGTGCCGCGCTGCTCCGCCTGCAGCACAAATCGCACCCCGGTGTGCTGCAATGCTGCGCGCACCGCTTCCGCCTCGTGCCCAATGATGACGTATATATCCTTCGGTTCCACCACCCGTGCCGCTGCGGCGACGACGTGCTCCACCAGTGCGCGTCCGCCAATCTGATGCAGCACCTTCGGCCGGCGCGACTTCAGCCGGGTGCCTTTGCCCGCGGCCATGATGACGATAGCGAGTTGCATGCGTGTCCTTCGTAGTTTGGTAGCTGGTTGTTGCAAAAGCACAGACAGTGTAAGGCAACGCACAACTCCGGACGCAGCCGTTCTATCGAGGAACGGCTGCTCAGAACCGATCTCTCCACGTCACGTATCGGTGCTTTTGCATTAGTTGCTGCCCGGCCCACCCTGCATGCCCGGCGGCATCGGGATCGTGATGTCGATAGGATGCACCGTCCCCAGTTCGGAGAGCGGCTTGCCCGGCTGTCCCGGGCTGCCGGTATTGATCTGCGAGACGTTCCCTACCACCAGCACCGCCAGCTTGGAGCGGTCTACATATTTCTTGGCAACGCGTTCAAGATCAGCAGTGGTTACCTTCTCTATAGCCGCGCGGTACTTTTCGAGGAAGTCAGCCGGATAACCGTAGAACTCAAGCGTCGCCCGCTCCGTCAGCACCTTGTCCGGCGTGTCGTAGCGAAAGATGAAGGAGTTCAGCAGCTCATCCTTGGCCCGGCGCAGTTCGTCGTCGGTGAAGGGCTCCGTCTTCAGATCGTCGATCTGGTCCAGCATCGCCTTGGTCGTGTCCACCGTGCTCGCGCTCTTGGTCGCCGCCACGGTGTAGAAAAGCCCCGGATGATCGTAGGAGGCGCCATACGCTCCGCCTACGGAATACGCCAGTCCCAGCCGCGTGCGCACGTTTTGAAAGAGCCGCGAATCGAATCCGCCGGAGAATATCTGGTTCATCACGCTCAGTGCGTAGTAGTCCGGGTTCGAACGTTCCGTCCCCAGCCCGACGATCCAGATATTGCTCTGGTCCACGTCGTTCTTGTCCACCGAGTAGACGCCCGGCGTCGGCCCGTTGAAGCGGTCTTTCGCCGGCGGCAACGGTGTGCCCTTCTTCAGGCCGCCAAAGGCAGCCCTTAGCTGCTGCTCCATCGCCGCCGCGTCAAAATCGCCGCTAACCCCGATGATCATGCCATTCGGAATGACGGTCCTGGTATGAAACTGCTCCAGATCGGCGATGGTGATCGACATCACCTGTGCCAGCTCGGGTATGCGGCCATACGGATTGGTGGGTCCGTAGACCAGCTTCGCGGCTTCGCGGCTTGCGATGTCTCCCACGTCGTCGTTGCGCCGCACGATGCCGGTCGCTATCTGCTGCTTGGCCAGATCCAGCTTGCCGGGGTCGAACTTCGGATGCAGCAGCAGATCGGTTGTCAGCCCAAAGACCGTGTTGAAGTCAGTCTTGAGGCACGACCAGCTCACGCTCGTCGAATCCACGTCACCATCGGTCTCCACCTTCGCCGCCTTGGCTTCGAGCAGATCGTCCATGGCATCGCCGGAGATTGTCGCTGTCCCGCTGGTGCGCCATACGTCTCCGTACAGGCTCACCATTCCCGTCTTCGACGCGGGCAGATCGCGCCCGCCGCCGCGCATCTCGATAAAGCCATTGATGAAGGGCAGCTCGTGGTCTTCCTGAAGAAAGATGATGGCGCCGTTGTCCAGCACAATGCGCTTTGGCTGTTGTGGATGGAATGCCGGCAGCGTGGGAATCGGGATATTTTTCCAGGGCTGTGCCTGTTGCGTCTCTTGCGCGGGAGCGAGCGTGGGCACAGCCGCGAGCAGGGCGAGAAGCAGGAAAGCAGGGAATAGGGAATAGGAAATGCCGAACCTCCCACAACGCTTGTCATCCCGACCGAAGCGGCGTAGCCGCACAGTGGAGGGATCTGCTGTTTCTCTCTCTCTGCGGCGCAGCGAGGTGTTCACCGTGTCAATCCAGGGATTCACAGGCCACCCGCTTTCGGCGCATCCGCCTGCGCGGACTTCTGCTGCGGCACCGTCTCGATGATCGCGTAGGTGCGGTTGCTTTCAGTGAAGACTTTGTTCGCCACGCGCCGGATATCCGCCTTGGAGACCTTATCGATCTTGTCGAGCTGCAGGAAAAGCTCGCGCCAGTCGCCGTAGCGAAGCTGGTAGGTAGCCAGGCTCTCCGCCAGGCCCTCATTGTCGCCCAGCGAGCGCAGCAGACCGACCCGCGCCCGCGTCTTGAACATCGCCAGCTCCTCGTCCGTCACGTCCTGCGTCTTCAGCTTGTCGATCTCTTTGTGGATCGCGGTACGCATCTCCTGCGGCGTATGACCCGGCAACGGCACCGCGTAGAACGCGAAGAGCCCGGGATACTTCGTGTCCGGGAAGCCGCTGAAGCCTTCGGCCTCGGCGGCAATACGCTGATCCCGCACCAGCGATCGATAGAGACGCGAGACGCGCCCGTTCGAGAGGATGTCGGTGATGGCGTCGTAGACCTGATCGTCCGGGTCCAGATAGTCGCTGCGATGGTAGCCCTCGATGTAGAAGGGTTGCGTGGCCTCGCGGATGATGACCGACTTCTCGGCGTTCTGCGGCGGCTCCACCGTGGTCATCGGCTCGGGCTTGGGACCGGCCGGGATCGCCCCAAAATACTTCTCCATGATCGGCATTGCGGTCGATACATTCAGGTCGCCGGCCACCGCGATCACGATGTTGGAAGGTGTGTAGTACTTCTTATGGAAGGCCGCCGCCTCCGTGGCATTGATCTGTGAGAGCTCCGACTCCCAACCCACCCCCGGCCGCCCGTAGGGATGCGCGACGTAAGCGGTCGCCAGAAACTCCTCCACCATGCGGCCGATCGGATTGGAGTCGATGCGCATGCGCCGCTCTTCCATCACCACGTCGCGTTCTTTGTAAAACTCCCGGGGAACGGGGTGGCCGATGCGGCCGCTCTCCATATAGGCCCAGAGCTCCAGCCGGTTCGCCGGCATGCTCCAGAAGTATTGCGTATCGTCCAGGCCGGTGGATGCGTTGATGCCCGTCGCGCCGTTCTCCTCGGCAATTTCCGTGAACTGGTTCGGAATCACGTACTGCTGCGCATCTTTCTTCGCCGCTTCAAATGCCTCGCGCAGTTGCTTCAGCTTCGCGGGATCCTGCCCCACCCGCTTGCGGAATTCCGCGTCGTACGCGGCGTAGGCGTCTTCGACCTTTTGCAACGCCACCTTCTCGGCCGGCCAGTTCTTGGTCCCGATCTCTTCCGTGCCCTTGAAGGCGAGA
>DASQRJ010000059.1:0-4189 GCA_035642955.1 Acidobacteriaceae bacterium | reverse complement strand
TAAAAAGGAAAAAATCCGTTTCGGCCAGGCGCCGCGCGAAGCGCTGCCGCCAGCCGCGCATCCGGCCAACGGGTCTGAGCAGGCGAATGGGCAGGCGAATGGGCAGGCGAATGGGCAAGGCGCAGGCAATGAGGCGCAGGTGGCGTCGAATTCCAGCTCCACGGATATCACTCCCGGGGAAGCGGCGGCCCCCGTCGAACGCAAGACGCGTTTTTCCGATCGCGCTCGCGTGCCGAAGGCAAAGAAAGCCGAGACCCCGGACCAGGTCGAAAACGAACGTGTTGCTCAGCCAATCACTTCGGAAGAGGCGGCGGCACAGAAGACGCAGTCCGCTCCGCTGGGTCTTGCTGGCGATACCGCAAAGAAGCAGAAGGCGGTCAAGGTGAAGGGCGACAAGACGCGCTATGCGGACCAGGCCAACAAGGAGAAGCAGCCCGCGCCGGCTGCGCCGCAGAGCTCCACTCCGTCGCCGCTGGCTACGCCCGGCACTGTACCCACGTCGACCGACAACGGCACGGCTCCGGCGCCGAACGACAGTACGCCACCGGCCTCGCCGCAGCCGTGAGGTTCGTTCTGTGAGTCAGGGGGCGCTGCTTCCCACGCACGCAAAGGCCATCTTCCTCGGCGATATTGCGAAGTACGAAGGGCAGACGGTGACGGAGTTTTTTGCCGTCGCGCAAAAGCAGTTCAGCCGCAAACGCGACGGGGGCTCGTATCTTTCGCTGCGCCTGACGGACCGCACCGGTCAATGCGAAGCGAAGATGTGGGACAACTTCGAGGCCTGCGCCGACACCTTCGAGGCCGGCGATGTAGTTAAAGTGCAGGTTGAAGTCTCCAGCTATAACGGCCGGTCACAGCTCACTGTCAAAAAGCTGCGCAAAGCTTCCGCGGAAGAGTATTCGCTGGCCGATTTCCAACCGCACACCAGCCTCTCCATCGACGCGTTGTGGGTTAGCCTCAATGATTTCGTCGACACTTTCACCGACCCCTTCCTGCAGCAGCTGGTTCGCAGCTTTCTGGACGATCCGGAGATCGCTGCGCTGCTGCGCAGCGCGCCGGCCGCCAAGTACCTGCACCATGCCTGGATCGGGGGCCTGCTCGAACACATTGTCTCGCTGCTGGGACTGTGCGACCGCGTCACCCCGCACTATCCGCAGGTGCACCGCGATCTGGTGATGACGGGCGCCATCCTGCACGATATCGGCAAGCTGGAAGAGCTGCGCTGGGGCCTGAACTTCGACTACACGCTCGAGGGCCAGATGCTGGGCCATATCACGCTTGGCATTGCCATGATCGAGAAGAAGATTGCCGCCATCCCCGGATTTCCGCCGCGTCTGCGCCTGCTGGTGGAACACATCGTGCTCAGCCATCACGGCAAATACGAGTTCGGCTCGCCCAAGCTGCCGATGACGCCGGAGGCGATCCTCTTTCACTATCTCGACGACCTGGACGCGAAGATGTACTCGGTGCGCAGCGAATTGGATCGCAGCGCGCAGAACGGGCGAGCGGCGCACGAGATGACGGAGTGGGTGCGGGCGCTGGAGCGTCCGCTGCTGGACAGCCGGACATTTCTCAGCGAAGCTGACAAGGATGCCGACGGGGATGCCGACAGGGATCTGGATAAGTCTGATGGCGAGGTGACGAGCGATGCCTTACCTGTTGAAGAGTGAGCCGGAGTCCTACTCCTTTAGCGATCTGGAACGCGACAAGGAGACCACCTGGGACGGGGTGAAGAACCCCCAGGCGTTGATGAATCTGGCCGGAATGAAGAAGGGCGAGAAGCTCGTCATCTACCACACCGTGACGGAGAAAGCTGCGGTGGGCACGGCGCATGTCGTCTCGGTGGATGCGTCGAATCCAAAGAGCCCGATCGTGCGCATCGCACCCGGCAAGCGGTTGAAGCAGCCGAAGACGCTTGCCGAGATGCGCGAGGCGCCGGTCTTCCAGGGCTCGCTGCTCTTCCGGCAGTTTCGGCTCTCGGTTGTACCGCTGACCGATGCTCAGTATGAGTGGCTGCTGAGTTAAAGGAGCCGCACCGGCTACGATGGTGGGAAATGTGCCACTCCTTCCACGTGCCCAAGGTCTTCGCAACCGCAACCTGTTTCCTTCTTTTGATCCCGTGGTGCGGCGGCCAGTCACAGTCAGGAGACCGCTCGGGCATCGATGCATCGCTCCAGAAGCAAATCGATGCGATGGTGGCTATCGACAATCACGCGCACCCGGTTCTCCCGCCGCCCAACGATAAAACGGATCGAGAGTATGACGCACTGCCGGTGGATCATCTGGATCCGGAGACGGATCCGGTGGGATGGCGTGCGGACAATCCTCAGCTCGAAGATGCCTGGTCCCATCTCTGGGGATTTCATGCCACTGTCCCGCTCGATCCATCCGGCCAAGGCCGCCTGAACGCGGCGCGAGAGCGAGTGCGAGCGCGTGAGGGCGAGCACTATGCGACATGGCTGCTCGATCAAACGCATATCGGCGCCATGCTGGCGAATCGTGTTGCGATGGGAGCCGGATTGGAGAGGCCGCGGTTCGTCTGGGTGCCGTATCTGGATTGCCTGCTCTTTCCGCTGGATAACAGCAAACTGGCGAGCAGGACGCCGGACCGGAGTGCGTTTTTTCCGCTGGAAGACAAGCTCCGTGCGAGATATCTCAGCGAATCCGGTTTGTCCGCGCTCCCCGCGACTCTGCCTGACTACCTCCGCCAGGTGGTCGCCGCAACCCTGGAGCGCCAGAAGGCAGGCGGCGCGGTTGCGGTGAAGTTCGAGGTAGGCTACCTGCGGTCCTTTGCCTTCGGCGATCCGAGCGAGGAGGATGCTGCACGCGTGTACGCCGCGGCGATCTCCAGCCACGGCTCACCTCGTGATGAGGATTACAAGACGCTGCAGGATTTTCTCTTCCGCTACATCGCTGCCGAGTGCGGCAGGCTCGGCTTGCCCGTTCTGTTGCACGGTATGGCGGGAGGGGGCAGCTATTACAACGTTGCCGGCTCGAATCCGCTGCTCCTGGAACCACTCTTCGACGACCGCCGTCTGCGGCAGACCCGGTTCGTCATCCTGCATGGCGGCTGGCCGTTTGTGCATGAGATCGGCGCATTGCTCCAGAAGCCGAATGTTTACCTGGATATCTCTCAGCAGGCACTCATCATCCCGCCGCGTACGCTTGCTACATGGCTGCGTGAATGGCTTGAGCTGTATCCGGACAAGGTGCTCTTCGGCACCGATGGGTACCCCTTCTCCGAGTATCTGGGCTGGGAGGAGTCCCTCTGGATTGCCAATCGCAATGCCAGGGAGGCGCTCGCGTACGCGCTTACCGGGATGATGGAGGACGGCGAGATCGACCGTACCCGCGCCACGCATATAGCCCGCGAGGTGCTCTCGGGAAATGCGGCGGCGCTCTATCGCCTACCTCAGCCTTGAGAGAGGCAACGGGAGTGAGCGACCGAAGGAAGCGAACCTCACAGCATGCGCCGCAGGCGCGTCCGCCCGGACGGCCAGTCCCATTTACAATCAAGGTTTGACCGGGAAGGCACATGCTACGTTTTTCAACCGCGGGTGAGTCGCACGGCGAGGCACTGATCGCGCTGGTGCAGGGGCTCCCGGCCGGACTCGAAGTCGACCAGACATTCATCGACCGGGAGTTGTGGCGCCGCCAGCAGGGCTACGGGCGCGGGGGCCGCATGCGCATCGAGACGGACACCGCCCACATCCTTTCCGGCGTACGGCACGGGCGCACCATCGGTGCTCCGGTAGCGATGCAGATCGCCAACCGTGACTGGAAGAACTGGGAAGAGATCCTACCCGTGGGCGCAGGCGATGCGGCAAAGCACAAGGCGGTGGCCTCGCCGCGTCCCGGGCATGCGGACCTCTCTGGATCGCTTAAGTACAACTTTAAGGATGCGCGGTATGTTTTGGAGCGCGCATCGGCCCGTGAATCCACTGCACGGGTTGCGGCAGGAGCACTGGCCAAAACGTTACTCCGCTTTCTTGGCATCGAGGTCACGAGCCACGTGGTCCGCGTGGGCCGCGCGGAGTTGGAAGAACCGGTCACCTGGGAGTCAATTGCCGCGCTTGCCGGCCGCGATGAGGTGCTGCTGAACTGCGCATCGCCCGCGGCCGAGGAGAGGATGAAGGCCGAGGTCGACCTCGCGCTGCGGACGGGCGACTCAATCGGCGGAGTCTTTGAA
>DASQRJ010000058.1:0-3527 GCA_035642955.1 Acidobacteriaceae bacterium | reverse complement strand
GCCCTATTCGGGACGATTGGGGACAAGAGCTTGCCCCGACTGGGGCTTCAGAGCCAGGTCTGCCGGCGGTAGCGCCGGTATTCGTCGCCGAATGTGGCTTCGAGCACCGCAGCTTCCCTGCGGGCGCGAACGATCTGCATGGGGATGACGACGATCAGCAGCAGCAGGAGCCACCAGGCGGGGATGAACATCGCAAGTCCAAGAAAGAAGAAGCAGCCTGCGAGATAGATGGGGTTGCGGACACGCGCGTAGAGGCCGGTGGTGACCAGGCGAGTGGCCTTGGCGCGAATGGAAAAGGCGCGCCCCAACTGCGCGCGCGCGACGACGATGCACAAAAGCGAAACCAGCGCGATGAAGGCGCCGGCGATGCGCTGCGGCGGCCAGGGCTGATGCAGATATCGCGGCACAAAGAAGCACAGTGCCGCAACCAGGACCGCCAGGGAGAGAATGTTTGCCTTCATGGAGCCGTTTGCCTTTGCCGCAAGCGTCAGCGGCGTGCGAATCCAGCGGTCGCCAGGCATGCCAGGGGAGCAGCAGGATGCTGCCGAGGATAAACCAAAAGCACAGATGGTGTAAGGTAGGGCGCCCATCCGGACGCAGCCGTTCTCTCAAGCAACGGCTGCTCAGAACCGATCTCGCCACGTTACGTTATCTGTGCTTTTGCATTAAACCAACTCGCGGGATTGCCGAAGTTGAGCGTTCAGCCGATGCCCCAAGCTTTCCATCCGGAGGGCGGGGTCCTGCGGATGAAGTGGAGGACACCGCCGACCCAGCGTATTCGCTATTGCGGAGCGAGCACGATGTCCATCTGGTAGAAGCGGAAGTAGTTCTCTTCACCCGGCGCGGTGGCGGCTACGTGCTGGTAGCGGTCCAGCGCATCGGTGATGAAGAGGACGCGGTCGGCCTCCGGCAGGTGCTGCATCCACTCGATCATGGTGACCTTCATGCGCGCGAGGAAGGCGTCGCGGGAGCCGAAGTCCCAGGCTTTGTCCGATGTGCGGGTGCTCAGCACGCGGAAGCCCTGTTGTTCGGCGAGGGCGGCGTACTCGTCGGGCGTGATGTGCAGGAAGGGATCACGGAAGCCCTTGAAGTAGCTGGCCCAGCGAGGCGATTTACGGGTGTCGTCGATAACATCCTCGATGCAGGTGCGTTCCCCTTTGGCTACCAGACGCAGCTGAGCTTTGCCTTCCGATCTAAGGGCTTGACGGATTCCCTGCAAGGGCAATGCCTGATCGGAGATCCAGTGCAGGGCATTGAAGGAGACGACGAGGTCGAACTCGCGCTTGAAGGGGAGATGGCGGGCCTCGGCGACGGTGAACTGAAGATTGGGGTGACCGGCGGTCCAGTGTTCTTTCGCGAAGGCGATCATGTCGGCCGAGGCGTCTACGCCCGTCACCGAGCCATCCGGGACACGCTCGGCGATGGAGGCGGTGGTCTTGCCGTTACCGCAGCCGAGGTCGAGGATGCGCTCACTGCCTTTGAGTTGGAGGAGCGAGAGGACCTCGGCCGCCATGGTGTCCTGCAGGGCGGAGAGGCGGTCGTATTCGGATGCGTTCCATTCGGTCACAGCACATACCTCCCACGGTGCGGCAGTATCCGTTTATACACAGAGCAGGGTGAGTGGCGGCATTCTATTCGCAACAAAAGATTGGACAAACCGTGGAGGATCGGAGTCGCGGCGCGGCTTTCGCCATGGTTCGAAGGATGTTACAAGTGGGAGGTAACACGCATCGTTTTGACGGTGCGCGTGCAGACCTTCGGATGTCGGATTTTGCCCAGAACGTAAAGCAGCAGGCGGACATTGTCCGGGTGATCGGCGAGTACATCACGCTGAAGAAATCCGGCGCGCAGAACTATCAGGGGCTGTGCCCATTTCATGGCGAGAAGACGCCCTCGTTCTCGGTACACGTGACCCGGCAGTTCTATCACTGCTTCGGGTGCGGCGTCTCCGGGGATGTCTTCAAGTTCGTGCAGGAGATCGAGAAGGTCAACTTTCCCGAGGCGGTGAAGATCGTCGCCCAGAAGTGCGGGATTGCGCTGCCGAAGCGGGAGTACTCCTCGCCGGAGGAGGCGGCGGAGAGCCGGCTGCGGGGGCGGCTGCTGGAGCTGCACGAGCAGGCTACCGTCTTCTTTGAGGAGCAGTTACAGTCCGCCGAGGGCGCGAGGGCGCGCGAGTACCTGACCGGACGCGGGCTGAAGCCGGAGACGATCGCGAAGTTCCGCATCGGCTATGCGCCGGATGGCTTTGGCGGATTGCGCGACCGGCTGGCTGGAGCGGCGCCGCCGGATGTATTGAGAGCCTCGGGACTGTTCGGCTTCAAGGCGCAGGAGGATGGCGGCGCGGGCCGGATGTACGACTACTTCCGCAAGCGGATTACCTTTCCCATCGCGAACGAGGGCGGGCGGGTGATCGCGTTCACGGCGCGGGCGCTGGATGCGGAAGATCCGCGGAAGTATCTGAACTCACCGGCAACGCCGCTCTATTCGAAGGGTGAGGTGCTGTTCAACCTGGACAAGGCGCGGCAGGCGATCCGGCAGCAGAACTTTGTTCTGCTGGTGGAGGGGCAGATGGATTGCATCTCGGTCTTTGCCGCGGGGGTAACGCCGGTGCTGGCGACCAGCGGGACGGCCTTTACCGAGCAGCAGGCGCGTCTACTGCGGCGCTACACCACGCGGGTGGTGGTGAACTTCGACCCCGATACGGCGGGGACGAGCGCGGCGGAGAAGTCGATTGCGCTGCTGACTGAAGAGGGCTTTGAGGTGCGGGTGGTGACGCTCGAAGGGGGCCTGGATCCGGACCGATTTGTGCGCGAAAGAGGCGTTCAGGCGTACGCTGAGGCGCTGAAAGGCGCGGTTCGGCACTCGGATTACCTGATCGAGCGGGCGCGGCAGTTGTTCCCGGTGCGGACGCCTCAGGGAAAGGTGGAGGCGGTGAACTTCCTGCTGCCACACTTGAGGCGGGTGCCGAATCCCATCGTGCGGGATGAGTTTGCCCAGGATGTGGCGCAAAAGCTAGGCATCGATTCTGCCCTGTTGCGGCAGGAGCTCAAGCAGGCGGCGGCGAAGCGGCAGGGGCAGATTTCGGCGAAGCAGATGTCGCATCTGTCGGAATGCGAGCGGGTGCTGGTGCGCGCATTGGCGGGAACTCCGGAGAGTCAGACATTCCGCCGGGCAGTGGACGCCATGGCAGCGCAAGCTGAACATTTTGAAGGGCTTGGCATATTCAAGATATTGCGAGAGCTGGCCGACCGCGAGGACTCCGATCCGCTGGAGTCGCTGCGGGAGCCAGGCGGACGGCTGCTGGTGGCGCAACTGCTGATGCGGGAAGGCGAGCCGGTGACGGCGCATGAGCTGGAAGCGGCGCTGGCGACCCTGGAACAGCATTTTGTGGAGCATCGGCAGCGACGGGTGCGAGGTGCGATTGGCGAGGCGGAACGGCGGGGAGATCTCGCCGGGGTGACGGCGCTGATGACGGAGCGGATGGAGCTGGACCGGCGGCTGCGCGAGCTGCGCCGGCGATTGGAGGA
>DASQRJ010000057.1:0-3385 GCA_035642955.1 Acidobacteriaceae bacterium | reverse complement strand
CGGCTTTTTCTTAAGAAAAGCCGCTCCGCTCTGATCTCGGTGGTGCATGGTGATGGGAAATCTGTGCTAGATACCGTGCTTGCGACAGAGGTACTTCATCTTCTGAATCGGGATGCCGAGGACAGCGGCTGCGCCTCTCTTGCTGCCGGCACGGCGAATCGCAGCGTGCAGATAGGCGAGCTCGATGCGGGTCAGCTCGTCGTCGAGCTGGACGCCCTCGGACGGAATCAGGATCTGATCCTGGCCGGTGGCGCTCTCAAAGAGTAGCTTCTCCGGAAGG
Source organism: Acidobacteriaceae bacterium (assembly GCA_035642955.1). GTDB lineage: Bacteria > Acidobacteriota > Terriglobia > Terriglobales > Acidobacteriaceae > KBS-83. Next base: position 3,105 of record DASQRJ010000057.1, on the reverse strand, counting down.
TGTTCCGCCCCAATGATGTCTCCGTCGACCATCAGTGTGAGGCGCTGCGCCAGGTTTTCCAGCTCGCGCACGTTGCCCGGCCAGCTGCTCTCCTCCAGCACCTGCATGGCCTCGCGTGTGAACCGCTTCACGGAAAGATCGCTGGCCAGGCAATACATGCGCATGTAGTGATCCAGCAGCAGAGGCACATCGCCCGTCCGCTCGCGCAGGGGCGGAAGCGAGATCGGGATGACGCAGATGCGGTAGTAAAGGTCTTCGCGGAACTGGCCGGCTTTGACCATCTGTTCCAGGTTGTCGTTGGTGGCCGTGATCAGACGAAAGTCGATCTTGCGCGGGGCCTTGCCTCCAATGCGCTGCACGGATCGGTCCTGCAGCACGCGCAGCAGCTTGCTCTGCAGGGCGAGTCCCAGTGAGCCGATCTCGTCGAGGAAAAGGGTTCCGGTGTCGGCAAGCTCCGCCTGTCCGGGCCGCGCCGCGTGCGCACCGGTGAATGCGCCCTTCTCATGCCCGAAGAGTTCCGACTCCATCAGCGCTTCCGGCAGTGCAGCGCAGTTGACACTGACAAATGGCCGGTCCTGGCGCGGGCTGAGCGCAACAATCGCACGCGCAGCCAGCTCCTTGCCGGTTCCACTCTCGCCGCGCAGCATCACCGTCGTGGCGCTGGGTGCGACGCGCCGCAACGCCTCATACACGCGCTGCATCGGCTCGCTGCCGCCGATCAGGCCGCAGAACGAGCTCCGGCGCGCTGCTTCGTCGCGAAAAGCCCGCGCCTCGATTTCCTTTTGCCGCAGGGCGCCGGCTTCCAGCAGGTATTCGCGCAACTCGCCGAAATCCACCGGAGCCAGGAGAAACTCGTCTGCGCCGGCTCTCTTCGCCCGTTGCCGCGCTTTGCTCAGGGGCGTACGGGAGATTACCACGAGCAGCGTAGACGGCGCGGCTTCGCGGACAGCGGCGACTTGGATGAAGACGTCCTCGTCTCCCGGAAAGATCGTGTCGAGATCGATCACCACGATCTCCGGGGCGTACTCATCGAGGCTGTGCATCAGGGCAGCCGCATCCTGAGCCAGGCTGATAAAGAAAGCCGGCGCCAGTTCCTGCCCGATATCCTTGAGCGCTGCCTCGTCACTGGTGGCGAACACCAGCCTTAGCCGTTCGTGGTGACCTGAGGTCGCCACGGGTGCGTCCATCCTGCGGTCCTTGAACGATGAGATTTGAGGGATTATATCCAAAAGGTCGAAGTCTGGCCGAAACTTCAGAATTCGTTGGTAGTTGTTCCGGGCGGTGGGTCGCCAACTCGGAAGTTGGACCTCAGGATTGATCGCATACTGCAGCTAGAAGGTTCCACAATGAACAGTAAGTTTGCGTAACTGAGACAGTCTCACCGGAAAGCGGGATTGGGGCGGCTGGGGTCTGTCGGTACCATGCGGTGATGTCCTCCCGTTTTGCCCTGCTGCTGGCGCTATGCTGCCTCTCTGCGGGTGCGCAGGAACGCACGCCGCTCATCCTTGGATGGGGAAGCTATCTCGCGCCGCACGACGGTCGCCACGACGGGCAGGACCACGGCCTGCAGGCGACGACCTATTGCGGCGCCAGTCCAGCGAGCTGGGTGCGCGGCTCCGCCGCATTGAGTCTGGGAACGGTTGCGTGGCTCAACTTGACCTTGGAGCTGGAGACGGATTCGCCGCAGGCAGGCCCGAAAGGGCGGCTCTCCGTCACGCTCAGTAGAGGATGCCTGCATCCGATACACGGCGGCTGCGATGCGGTGCACGATCCTCTGGTCAACCTCTACACCGTTGAAACAGACGAGGTCGGCATCGGCGGCAGGGGCAGCGTTGGCGATACAGGTATCGTCCGCCGAAGCGCGTCTATCGACATCCCCGATACTGTAGCTCGCCAGGTGACTCACATCGAAGTGCAGGCCGAGTGCACCGGCAGCAGTTCGCAATGGACCGGCTGGACATCTCTCCAAGACACAGAGAATGCGTTTGAGGCGAGCGGCCGGCCGGCAGGCGCCAGCCAACTGCAGTAACCGCAAGGAAGTCTCGATAGGCGGCAGAAATAGACGTCGAGGCTCAGCGGAACTTTCTCCATCCATCCCGGCTATCTCGAAGCGGCCGGCACGCGATTGCTTTCAGGCCGGGACCTTATCTGGCACGATGACGCCAATTCCCTCCAAGTGGTGCTGGTTAATGCCACGTTTGCGAGCAGGATGTTTGGCAACAAGCCCGCCGTCGGCCAGTCAGCGTGAGCTGAAATATGCGCCCGCCAACACCAAAGCCTGTCCCGGCTGGCCTAACGTGAACACGCCGAGAGCCTCATGCACTTTCTTCCGGTGCAGTTCTCATCAGAAGTTGTACTTGAGGGCTAGCTGGAGGATGCGCTTTTCGCCGGCACCGAGAACCTGGCCGGTGGTGCCGTCGTCCTGAGTGGTGTCCACGTTGTTGTAGTTGGTGTGGTTCCAGATATTGAAGGCTTCGGCGCGGAACTGGAACGCCTGATCTTCGTGGACCTTGATGTTTTTGAGCAGCGAGAGGTCCCAACGCTGACTGCCCGGGCCGAGGATGGTGGCGCGCTGCGAGTTTCCGGGGCGGAACTGATCGGAAGGCACATCGGCGAAGGCGGAGGTGTTGTAATACTCGGCGATCGTGTGCGGCGCGTGGCTGTTGGGATTGCCGATCTGGTCAGGACGCGGGAAGTTGGGAGCGGTAGCGGAGGTGAAGACGCCGAGGCCGCCGGGATCTGTACCGGAGTTGCCGACGGCGGTGAGCGCCTGGCCGGACTGCAACTCTACGATGCCGGAGAACTCCCAGCCGCCGAGCGTGCGCCCGACCAGGCCCTGCTGGGCAGTGAAGAAGGGCAGTTGGTAGACGAAGTTGGCATTGAAGACGTTGCGGCGGTCGAAGCGCGAGGGGCCGTATTCGGAGGCGAGATTGAAGGTGTTCTGCGGGACGGGCAGGTTGCCCCCGGGCTGGTCGGGGCGGTTGGTCAGCGACTTACCCCAGGTGTAGTTAACGCCGATGAGGGAGCTGCCGCGGAAGCGCTTCTGCACGCTGGTCTGGAGCGAGTTGTAGTTGGAGCTGAAGATGGGCTCGTATATATCGATGG
>DASQRJ010000056.1:0-4442 GCA_035642955.1 Acidobacteriaceae bacterium | reverse complement strand
TGCGGAAGAGCACCAGCTTGGCATGGCGATAGCCGGGCAGGATGCCGGTCCACGTCCTCTGCGCATCATCCAGCACAAAGGAGACAAGCTGCGCCGAGCGCTGCTCATCCGCCGAAGGCGGAGCCGCCGGACGTTGCTGCTGCTGTTGCACCGCGCCGGAGTTGCCCAGCAGGTAGGCGCCGATGAAGTTGCGTCCGGTGATCAGGCTGATCACCAGCAGGATCAGCAGGCCGCCAATCCCCAGCCCGCGCCCGCCGCCAAACCCAATGCCGCCGCCACCTTCGCTGCGCCGGTCCTCGACATCGCCGCTGAGCCCACCCGGTGTCCAGTCCATGGCTACCCTCTGCCAGCGCGTTGCGCCAGATCGTTTTCACAAGGAGTGTAGTCGTCGGGACAGCGCTTGATGCAGCTTTTCCGTGAAAAGCTGCTCCATCACCGCTGCTGGCCGCATACAGCAGCCGTGAAACGGTCGAGTATTCGCTACCAGGGCGCACGTGGGGGGCACAGTCGCGGCCACCCCGGCGAGCAGCTGAGTGTGCAACTGAGCTGAGGACTCAGGCTCGCCGATAGTCGCAAACCAGCAGGGTAAGATCGTCTTCCTGTGCGGTCGACCACTGCCGCGCCCTGGTGAGAATCAGATCCGCCGCCGCATCGTGCGAGAGCTTTTCCGTTTCACGCAACACCGCGCACAGGCGCTCCTGCCCGAACTCCTCCCGGCTTGCGTTTCCGGCTTCGACCACTCCATCGGTGTAGAGCAGGAGCCGGTCTCCAGACCGAAGAGGATGCACCACCATCGCATAGCTGGCCGTGTCGAAGGCGCCCAGCATCAGCCCATTCTCGGCGATCTCCATCACTTGTCCTTCGCGCAGCAGCAACATCGGCGGATGGGCCGCCGCGGCGTAGCGCATCTCTGCAGATGCCGCGTTCAGGTGGACGTAGGCCGCGGTCACAAACTGGCTCTGTGTGTTGCCGCAAAGCACGCTGTTCATCCCGGCCAGGAAGGCCGCAGGATCAGCCGCATTCGCGCGTTGCGACGCGGCCGCGAGTTTCACCATCGAGGCGATCAGCGCGGCCGGCACACCGTGCCCGGAGACATCTGCGATCAGCAGTCCCGCCTCGCGCTCGCCCGTCGGCAGGAAATCGTAGAAGTCGCCTGCTACCGATCGCATCGGCGCATAGCGCGCGGCAACGCGGAAATATGGCGAATCCGGAAAACCGACCGGGAGGATGGATCTCTGTATCTCCTCCGCGACCTCAAGCTCTTTCTGCACCGCAGCCAGTTGCGAATCGCGATCGAGATTGCGCCGTGCCGCTACGTAGCCAAGCGCGCAAAGAAATATCAGGAAGCCGAAGGGCTCAAGCCGTGCCGTCCCGATCCATGTGCCGCCGGTGTTGTCCCACAATGCCAGCGCAACGAATGCCAACAACCCGAAGCGGATGACCCGAAACTCCTTACCACGCTGGCGATGTCTGAGGAAATAAGCCGCCAACACCAGCAGCGCCACCACGACTGTGACGTTGTTTACATGGCGGAAGATGGGCAACGGTCCAACCGTAGAGACGCCCACCACGAGGCACGCCATGACGCCCGCGAATGGGTAAACCAGCATGTCACCGAAGCGGCCCAGGTAACCCGCGGTGCGGAAGTAGAAAAAAGCGGGGATGGGGACCAGATAGTTCGCGGAGTCTCGCAGACTCCTGAAAAACACGCTGTCCGGCACCATAAGCGCCAGCAGGCCCGTCTGCAGCCACAGACGATTTCCATAGAGAAATGCGAAGATCGCCAGCCACAGCAAAAGGGGATCGAACTTGCGTCCAAAACAAGAGATTGCCGCAGAAACGAGCCCTACCGTGGCAAATGCAGCGCCCAGGAAGAGGTAGATCTCGTCATGATGAAAGACGCGAAGCACCTGATCGGCAGTGAGCGTCACGGTCCTCGCATCCATGGAACAAAATCATAGCGCGTAGCGCGTCGAGGCATTCCATCGCTGCTTATCCGCCGAGGGTGGCGCGGCCGGCCTCTGCTGTTGTTGCACCGCGCCGGAGTTGCCTATCAGGTAGGCGCCGATTAGGTAGGCGCCGATGAAGTTGCGTCCGGTGATCAGGCTGATCACCAGCAGGATCAGCAGCCCGCCAATCCCCAGCCCGCGCCCGCCGCCAAACCCAATGCCGCCGCCACCTTCGCTGCGCCGGTCCTCGACATCGCCACTGAGCCCACCCGGTGTCCAGTCCATGGCTACGCCTCCGTTCGCCGCGCAGTTAGTGTGCCTTCTTCGCCATTCAAATGTCATCTCCGCGGGAGAAAACCGTTGAAGGACCCCTTCACTAGATTCCTTTCCGACTAGGGTTCGCCTCACACAATGAGATAACTCAGGAAAAGGTTGCATGGTGAGAGGCAAAGACATTTTGGTATCTCGCAGATGATCTCCAGTCATTACTCGAATCGCAAGTGTCACAATCGCTGTCCTTTTTTATTCGCTCCATATCACCAACCCACACCCTCCGAATCGCTTCTTACACAATGTAGGCGGAACTTATGACGCATTCGCAGCTTGAACCCTATTCCGTCCGCCTTCTTCCCCTGGGCCTGCAACTTCGTACCACAACCCATCCATGTACTCGCACTCGCAACACTTACCGAGGAAAAAACGTGAGATCACTTGCAAAAAATATCCTTAGACTCCCGCTCTATGGCTCCTGCTTGGGGCTCGTCTGCCTGACGTTATTGCCTACGGCTGCGTTCTGCCAGGATCAAAGCAGCCCCCCGACAACGACCAGTCCGGATAATTCCGCGAAGAATAAGGCCCACAGCAACACCGCAGAACAGCAGTCGGGGGCAACTTCGGACCGCATGCTCACGAAGAAGATTCGTCAATCGCTTGTCGCAGACAAGTCGCTTTCTACGTACGCGCATAACGTGAAGATCATCGCCAAGGACGGCATGGTCACGCTGAAGGGCCCAGTACATTCCGAGGACGAGAAGTCGGCTATCGCTGCAAAGGCAGCAGAGGTCGCCGGTGGCTCGGACAAGATCACTAACCAACTCACAGTCAAGCAGTAGTACTGCCGGTCTGTCCAAATATCGCAGGGAGGATTTAAATGGCAGGTAAGAATACAGCAGCATTCGGCATTTACCCGAGCAACGCAGCAGCAGAGGCCGCAGTAGATCGACTGGTCGCGGCCGGTTTCTCCAACCAGGATGTCTCTGTCCTCCTCGCGGACCGTCAAGGCGCCAGAGATTTTGCAGCAGAAAAGAACACTAAGTTGCCCGAGGGCGCGACCACGGGCGCAGGCGTAGGGGGCGCCGTCGGAGGGACGCTCGGACTGCTTGCCGGGATCGGGGCGCTGGCAATTCCGGGTGTTGGTCCCCTCATTGCCGCGGGTCCGATTATGGGTGCGCTCGCAGGTCTCGGCGTCGGCGGTACGGTTGGCGGCCTCGTCGGCGCGCTTGTCGGACTCGGCATTCCGGAGTACGAAGCCAAGCGCTATGAAGGGCGCGTGAAGGACGGCGGCATTCTGCTGTCAGTACATTGTGACTCGTCCGAAGAGGTCTCCCGCGCCAAGGACATCTTGAAAGCCACGGGCGCTGAAGACATCTCTTCCGCTGGTGAGAAGTCGGTCAGCACCCACGGCGTAGAAGCCGACAGAAACAATGTGGATCGTACGCGCGTCAGAGACGTCGAAACAGAGCGTATCGGAGTCAGCAGTACGAGCCCCACCCGTACCGTTGTCGACAAGAGAGATCGCGAAATCGGCTAAGGGTCCAGTAAAGCTGCGGTGTTCCTTGGAACTCCGCCATCTGCTCCAAATAAGCACGCATCTACAGGGTGCGTGCTTTTTATGTCCGTAGAAGAGACGGCACGGCGATTTCTCAGGGAGGTCCGCTGGAGGAGGCCCCCAGGCCTCCAGCAATCACCTTGGTTGCTCACCCATCGATAAGCGGGTTCGTTTTCCTAAGTCTCAAAACGGAACTGTATCCGTTGCGGTAGCAGAATGTTGGCATGATCTCCGCTCCAATTCGCTACCATGGAAATAGGGGCAAAGATTGGCTTTGCAAGTAGCGCCTCTGAACCGCCGCCCTAACTTCAATGGAATGACGATTTTGACCTGTAAGTCTTTTGTTTGGACGATTTTGGCCAGAGGAATGCGGTTAAATTGAACATTCCAGACGAGTTGGAGCGCCCCTCCCGTACGGGAGGGGGTGGGGGGTAGGTAGTACCGTTACTCCCTCGGCGTGGCCGCTGCGGTGGCGTTGCTGTTGAAGGCGTCCACCAGCGAGATCGCCTTCAACTGGCTGCGTACCTGGTCGATCGGCGCGGTTGTCTTCAGCGTGATCTCCACCGGCTGGCCGGGCAGCAGATCCACGTAGTTGTCCGACGGATCGACATCCAGCGAGCCGAAGGTGAGATAGGCATCGCGGGCGAGCACCGGAGAACTGAGCC
>DASQRJ010000055.1:0-2754 GCA_035642955.1 Acidobacteriaceae bacterium | reverse complement strand
CAGTTGACGTTGAAGGACGGCAGCGTGGTCGAAGGCTATGTCTTCGATCGCCGCTCTGCCGCGACCCTGGCCGGCTCTGCGGTGCGAGTGATCCCATCCAAAGAACGGACCAAGCGCACCATCAGCTACGCCGAGATTGCGGCCCTGGCTTTCACCGGACGGGATACAGCGGCGGGCAAAAGCTTCGAAGCCTGGATGAAGAAGTACCGGGAGAAGAAGGCAGCTGGAGAAAAGGGAATCGGGATCGAAGCTGAAAAGCTCGATTAGTTCACTGGCGATCGCCTGTCTGCGGCTCAATGCCGAGGCCGCCTCCATGATCGCCTGACTACGCATGAACGTCTTCCTGACAGGGGCAACCGGCTTTGTAGGCAGCCATGTGGCGCGGGCCTTTGCCGCACAGGGAGCACGGCTGCGCCTTCTCGTCCGCTCCAGCAGCCGCCTCGATAATCTGGCAGGTCTTTCCGCCGAAACCGTATCCGGCGACCTTCGTAACCCGGAGAGCTTTCGCTCCGCCTTGGCCGATTGTGAAGTGCTCGTCCACGTGGCGGCGGACTATCGTCTTTGGGTGCGCGATCCACAGGTCATGTATGCGGCGAATGTCGATGGCACGCGCAATCTGCTGGCGCTGGCGCGGGAAGTTGGCGTGGCGCGGGTCGTTTACACCTCGAGCGTGGCGACCATGGGCTTCCGCGCAGATGGCACGATCGTGGATGAGAGTACGCCGGTCTCCCTGGACGATATGATCGGGCACTACAAGCGTTCCAAGTATCTTGCGGAGCAGGAAGCGATCGCGGCGGCCCATGATGGCCAACAGGTGATTGTGCTGAACCCGACGACGCCGATCGGCGCAAATGACATCAAGCCCACGCCGACTGGCCAGATTGTCGTCGACTTTCTCAACCGTAAATTCCCGGCGTATGTGGACACCGGGCTGAACCTGGTGGATGTGGCCGAGGTGGCGCGCATGCATGTCGCGGCTCTGGAGCGTGGGCGGCCCGGCGAACGATACATCCTGGGTGGCGAGAATCTGTCACTCAAGCAGATACTGGACAAGATGTCTACGATCACCGGCATACCGTCTCCCACCATGAAGGTGCCGCATGCCGTGGCCATGGCGTTTGCGTTCTTCGACGAGACAATCACAGGCAGACTGCGCGGCAAGGAACCGCGCGCCACGGTGGAGGCGGTGCGGATGGGAAAGAAAAAGATGTTTGCGTCGTCGGCGAAGGCGGAGCGCGATCTGGGATTCCGCATCGTGCCGGTGTATGCGGCTCTCCGCGCGGCTATCGACTGGTTTCGCGCGCACGGATACGCGCCATCATCATGAGCTATCGGATCGGCATCATCGCAGCGCTTGCCGGGGAACTGAAGCCCCTGGTACGAGGCTGGGCGCGACAGGCGGATGGCGCATTTCTTACGCAGCGCGGGGATCTGGCCACCATAGCGATCGCGAAGGGTATAGGGGCGGCACGCGCGGCACAGGCAGTTGCGGTCGCCGAGACGTATGGCCATCTGGACGCCCTGGTTTCCATCGGATGGGCGGGTGGCGCTTCCTGCGGAATACAGCCGGGGACAGCTTACCCGGTGGGTGAGGTGATCGATGCGACCGCTGGCGAACGATACTCCTCCGCGTCGAAAGCCAAGAGCCCCATCAAACTGGCGACCCTGGATCACGTCGCTGGACGAGACGAGAAGCGCCGCGTGGCAGAGAGGTATGGCGCGTCGCTGGTCGATATGGAGGCAGCGACCGTCGCGCGGCTGGCCCGGGCCAAGGGTCTTCCTTTCTATTGCTGGAAAGCGGTTACCGATATTGCGACCGAGGACCTGCCGGACTTTAATTTCTTTCTGGACCAGGAGAAGCAGTTGCGCACCAGACAGGTGGCCGCATACGCTTTGACTCGTCCACGCTATGTGGCGCCGCTCCTGCGGATGGGGAAAAACAGCAGAAGCGGCGCGGACGCGCTGGGCCAGACGCTGCGCCGATGGATCGATGAAGGAAGGTATGCAGACAGCAACGGTTGAGAAAGAACTAGACCCGTCCCACCGTATCCCGGAGACGATGCAGGCGGCGGTTTATCGCGGCATGAACGACGTACGGGTGGAAACGGTGCCAGTGCCACGCATCGGGCCTGGCGAAGTGCTTCTGCGCGTGGCCACATGCGGGGTGTGCGGAACGGATCTCAAGAAGATTCACACGGGCTCACACTCGGCGCCTCGCATCTTCGGGCATGAGACGGCGGGCGTCGTCGCCGCCGTCGGTGAGGGCGTACACGGCTTTGAGGTTGGTGATCACGCCTCTGTCTTTCACCACGTGCCATGTGGCGATTGTTATTACTGTCGCAAGAAGACCTTTGCGCAATGTCCCTCTTATAAGAATGTCGGGTGTACGGCAGGTTTTGAGCCGTCGGGCGGTGGCTTTGCCGAGTATGTGCGGGTCATGGACTGGATCGTGCGTCGCGGCCTGGTCAAGGTGCCGTACGATATCCCGTTCGAACAGGCAGCCTTTATTGAGCCGCTGAACACCACGTATAAAGGTGTGCGGTCGCTTCATCTGCAACCGGACGAGACGGTGCTGGTCATCGGGCAAGGCCCGATAGGCATTCTTCTGGCGACGCTTGCCAGACGCACGGGTGCCAAGGTGGTGACGTCGGATCTCTATTCCCAGCGTCACTCCGTGGCGCGCACCTACGGATTAGAGCATCCAATCGACGCCAGCACGGAGGATGTGGTGGCGCGCATTCGGGAGGAAAGCGA
>DASQRJ010000054.1:0-3624 GCA_035642955.1 Acidobacteriaceae bacterium | reverse complement strand
GCAGAGGAGCTGCAGGCAACGCGATCACGGCTTGAGCGCGAGACACTGGAACTCGAAGCGAGGCTGGCTGATGCAAAGTCGCAGCTGGACGCGGTAAGCTATGCAGCGCAACGTGCCGCAAATTACCCAGTTGTTGTCGGGCGGAATTACCTTTGTCCGAAATGCTGGGTCCAGCGCAATGCCGCTGTCAAACTGGCCCTGCTCAGACGCGGGCGTAGGCACGATGTCTACCGCTGTTCCAACTGCGGTCCCATCAATATTCACATGTAGCAGCCCCCTCGGCCCTCGTGTTGTCGCGCGCCGGCCCCGCTTGGCGCGAGCGTGTATGTGCGGCGACGTCCCGGATCCGCGCGGCCGCCACAATCACGGCGGTGTGGCGGCCCAGCTGGAGTCATGGGATGGGTGCCACAAAGTGCCGGCAGAGCGTGCGGCGACGTACGACACCTCACTCCCAATGACGAGCGGCAATCCTATCTCAGCTCCATCACTGAAGCGCTAAATTTAGATCAATGTCTGCTCTGGCGGAACGCTGCACTCCAGTCGAGCGACCGCAAGGGGCGCAATTCCGAATAGCCAGAGTTGGCCGAAGTCAAAACGGCCGCTTTGGAGATGCCCAACCGCAACAAGCAGACGTTACAGGACTTCACCGCTGATACGCGGCCGTTGGTCAAAACTTCCGCGCGATCCTGTCCATCGTCGGAGGGGCATCGCAATTCCAGCGCTGTGTGATGCTCTCGGAATTATTTGCCCAGAACTCAATACTGGACAGCCATCCGACTTCAGGTGACCGGCTGGCGAAACATGCCGATAGTCGCAGACTTTGTCGCCGCCGCTGGGGTCTCGATCTGCAGAGTGCGGGTGGGAAATGCGAACGCGATACTGAGTTCTTGGGCCAGATCCATGATCTGCAGCAGAATCACCTCCCGCTCGCGCAGCTCGGACGTGTAGTCCTCGACGGTCAGGTGGAACATGACCAGGACATCAAGGCTGCTCTCGCTGAAGTTGTTGAAGCGGACCTCGAAGTTGGTCTTGTTCGTGAACGGGTGATCCAGGATGATGTTGCGGATTCCGCCAGCCAGTTGTTCGAGCTTATCCCGCGGCGTGTCATAGGTGACCTGCACAAAGAAGCGCTGCCGGCGCATTGCGCGAAGGCTGAGGTTCTCCACTGTCGTGTTCACCACCGCGTTGTTCGGAATGGATATCAGCGAATTGTCCGGCGTGCGAATGCGGGTGCTGCGGAAGCCGACGTCCACGACGGTGCCTTCGGTGCCGCCGACCCTGATGTAGTGTCCGATACGGAACGGCTTCTCGAGCATGATGAGCAACGAGCCCAGCAGATTCGCTAGGCTATCGCGCGCCGCAAGGGCGACCGCCAACCCACCGACACCCAAGCCGGCCAGCACCGAATAGGCTGGAAAACCAAGGTCGTCCGCGCCCCGTATCAAGAAGACGATGGCGCATCCGGCGCCGACGAGGCGTGCGCCCAGCCTGATGAGCTGATCATCGAGTGCGCTGCGCTTCAGCGGCTCCAGACTGACCGTGATCTCGCCGAGAATGATCGAGCCGACAAGTGACAACCACGCCGTGCCGAGGGCAAAGGCGATTGTCTGCGCGAAGTCAATGAAGACGCGCGTACTGCCGCCGATGCGCAGGAGGGCGCATAGCAATGGCACAAAGAACCACGCCACGAGAACTATGGCCAGGGGAAGCGGCACTGTATGCCAGCCGAAACCTGGATTGCCCTGGCTGCGATCCACAAATCGGCGCGACAGCCGATAACTTGCGAAAATGACCAGCGCACCAGTGAGCAACCCGATACTCAGTCCCAGCCATTGCCATGCGGTCGCACCGGCGACCCGGCCTTTCGCCCAGAGCGGCATGTCCAGCATCCAGCGAGTCGGAACGATGCCCGCCAATCCGATCGGTGAGCTCGAAAAGGCTTCGTAGACCGTGCTCACCCTGCCGCTGCTCAAACCGCGATAGGCATCGATGAGTTGCCGAGCAGCCCCGGGCTTATACGGCAGATCCCTCACCTTCTCGTAGAATTCGGGGAGGCGATCGACAGTTTCGGCGGACACCACATATTCGCCGGCGCGCGGCCCGTCCTGGAGCTGCACGAAATCGATTTCCGTGCCCGGTAGCCGCCATCGCTTCAATCCTGACCGCATCATGGCTTCCCGGTCAGGAATGTCAGCAAACACGGGAAGGTCGATGCGATCAAGAATCTCCTTGAACTGCAACAGCCGCTCCAGGGGGACGATATCCCGGAGTGCCGGCGAGACGCTCGAAAAGTCGAGGGCGCGAGCGGCTACCGCCGCACGCCGCACGAGGGCAATCTGCCTTTTGCGTTCTTCCGACGTCAGGTAAAGCCGACCGGAAGCGGCATATTCGTGAAGTATATCCGTCGTGCCGAGATAGGCATTATCGATCGTCTGGATGAAACCTTGCAGCGTCGTGCGCGGGCTGGACGTATCGAGCGGGCTGAGCGGATTCGGGCCGGCGGATTCGGCAGCGGAGGCGAAACAAAACACAAGACCGATAAGGACTGTGAGGCCAAGGCATTGTGCCCAGTGAGCGGCAGGTTTGGTGGCCAAGATCAATGACGTTCTCCCGCTTCGCTTACTCGCTGCCGCAGCTGGTAGTCCAGACTGGGCAGCGGCACATTCCTTCCTTATACCAGCTTGTGACCGCCCGTTAGAGCAAGGAATTGCCCACCGTGAACCGCACGCCGCTCGACAAGCCGTCACGAATTCCCCGCTATAAGCGAGGCCTTTCCATCCGCCGTGCGCAGCATGTCGCTACCTGACTGGTCCGCGACGGTGTGCCGGCCACCGCCACCACCGTCTGCGACTTCAGCGGAATTAACCTTCTCGTCCCCACCGGCGAGGGCGGGCGCTAACCACATGATAGGCGTGTCAAGACCATCATCCGGTGCTGCCGCACTATTTCGATTGAGTGCGTAGCAGTGGAGCGTCCCCTAATCGACGGGACGGGTTGTAGCCCTGGCTAAGAAACTAGGGGCATTCGAACCTTCAACCCCGATGTTGGAAAGCTGTTCTCGGAGTGTCTGCTTCAAAGGAAAGGCTCGTAGGCTTATGAATGACCGGGGCGGGCGCAGAGTTGCCGAGCCCGTTCGCTCCACCAAAGCGGCTGCCTTTCTCAGGAGCAGACGTTCGTTCGTGATGTGCTAAATGACCGGTCGGGTCGACACGCAACTGTATTCAGGCTCGTCTGAGGTCGCGAGACGGTTGACCCATCATGTGCCTCGCGGGACGCGCCAAGCGAGCGCTTGCGAGAATGACGACCGCGAGCACCGCTGGATGACGTTTCCCTATATCAACTACCAGGTGGCGGTACTTCATGATACGTTCCCCACTCGGACGATCCCGAGGATGACGATGGCAGTTCACCCGGCTGGGAACAAACATACAGCGCTACTCGTAATCGACCTTCAGCTAGGCATGTTCAGTGGCGAGAGGATCGCGCCGATCCACGCAAATCAGATGTTGCTTGCCCGGGTGCAGACAATCCTCTCCCAGGCTCGAATTACGGTATGCCGGTCATCTATGTTCGGCATAGCGGCGGGCCCGGTCACGCTCTTGAGCATGGCTCGCCAAACTGGGA
>DASQRJ010000053.1:0-5969 GCA_035642955.1 Acidobacteriaceae bacterium | reverse complement strand
GCGTAACTCCTTTGGATAGACATTTTTAGCCGTCGGAAGACGCCCTAAGCGACTCATCCTGGAGGATTTAAAGAGCGCCCTCCGGCGCCGGAGGGGGGTGGGGGTAGGAGGGTAACGTGACAACCCAGAATCAGGCGGCGGAGCGCTTCTTGCCCGACTCCTTATATTCGGCCAGCAGCAGCGACTCGCGGATCGGCTTCTCGTGCAGCAGCAGTTCGGTCGCCTTCAGGTTTGCGTTCGCGTGGAACCACTCCTGCGCCATGTTGTTGTGCAGCAGGTTCAGCACCGCCAGCAGCGACATCCCCTGGTGGTGCGCCATCCACTCCTTCACCAGCGCCGGCTTCTTCAGCGACTTCTGGTAATCGCCCGCTTCGTAGAAACCATAAGCGCCCACCCAGCCCATGCTGGCCATGCGCTTCAGATTCTTCAACGCTTCCATCTCATCGATCATCAACGCGAGGAAGGAGGAGTACGGCGAAATCACCGGCCCCGCGATTGCGTCCCACTTCAGCGCGATCGAGGGCATGCCGAATGCCAGGTAGTGATAGTGCCCCTGGTCGTCCTTCTCCGCATAACCGCACTCGGAGATGCCCCACGGAATATTCCCGTGCTCCTTCGCATATGCGCGCTGGATCGCGACCACGTTGTCCAGCGTGCGCGTCACCAGCGTGTCCGGATAGGAGCGCATCCACAACGCGGGCATCAGGTACTCGAACATCGTGCCTGTCCACGAGATCAGCGCCGGCCGGCCGTACGCCACGGTGTGGATGCGGCCCAGCTTGAACCAGCTCTGCTGCGAAGCATCGCCGCGCGCCACGGCGACGAATGCGCCGATGCGCGCCTCGGAGCACAACAGGTCATAGCAGGCCTTGTGCAGCTCTTCCTGCTCCACCATGTAGCCGATCGAGAGAATGCCCCGCGACGGTTCGATCAAAAACGCGAAGTCCATCGCCGCGACACAGCTCTCGGCATGCAGCGCAAGTGCATGCAGCCTGGTCACCAGCGTCGACTGCCGCTCCCGGGCCATCGCCAGCAGCGCGCGCAGTTTTTCGAGCAGGTAAATCTCCGCCTGGTCCACCGCATTGCCGCTCCACGCGCGCTGCAGCCGCGCATCCAGGTCGTCGATGTAGGCAACGCCGCGACCAATCGGTACCAGGCCGGCCTCTTTCAGCACCGGCTCCAGCGGCTGATACTCGCGGTCCAGCCACGGCGCATAGTCGCGCATCAGCGAACACACCGCGTTCACCCGGCGCAGCAACTCCGCCAGCCACCACTCGCCCTCGGTGTGCGCCTTGTCCGTCAGGTCGAAGGGCTGTCCGTCCGGGTCGCGTACGTGGTCGAACGCTGGAGACAACTGCGCCGCGCAGCACCAGTCCAGCCACGGCCGCAGCCCATCGCCTTCCGGAATCGGCGCCAACTCCGGCGGCAGGGCATCGAGCGTATCGAGCAATGCAGTCTGATCGCGCAGCCCGGCCCACAGCCGCGCATCCACGAGCGGCTCCAGCAGCATCGCCTCGGCGCCGGAGCGCAATGTGTAGAACGATGCCGCCAGATTGCCGCTGTCCACCGACGACACCACGCGCGGCACGATTGGCTTCAGCGTCCGCGTGTCGTACCAGTTGTAGATGTGGCCGTTGCGCTTCTCCATGCGGTCGAAGGTGTCCAGGCTGCGGTGGCTCAGCTCGACGAACTCCGTCACCGTCAGGTAGCCGAAGGTATGCGCCGCCTGCCGCGCATTCAGCAGCAGCCCGAAGTTGGTGGGCGAGACGCGCGCCGCCTCGAACAGCTCGTCTTCCTCCACGTTGTCCGGCACCAGGTAGTTGTGCTTCGCGCCGCCATACTCGTAGAAGAAGCGCCAGGTGCGCAACGCCATCTCGCGCAGGAACTCCTTCTGTTTCCCATTGATATGCTGCCGCTCATCGCGCGGCGGATGATTCAGCCACGCCGTGATCGTGCTCTCAAACAGCCACAGCAGCAGCAGCGGCGCGGCGACTACCAGGGATTGCCGATGCACGATCGCGACCACGAGGGCGATGCCGATGGTGACGATGGGTGTCGCCTGCAGGTAGCGATCGACCGGCGTCGTCGTGCCGCCGGTGGACTCGGCCTGCGCGGCCGTCTCCCACTCCAGCAGCCGCTGCCCGGTGATAAACCGGCGCACCAGCGAGCGGATGATCGCGTCCAGCGCCATCAGCATCTGGTGCGGCAGGAACGCCAGGTTGATCAGCGTGATAGTCAGGTTCTGGCCGAAGCCAACGAAGGCTTCCTGCACCTCGCCCTTCTGCGGACTGGCCCACGCGCGTCCCACGCTGAAGACCAGCGACACCAGGCTAGGCGCGAACAGCAGGATCACTGTCACCAGCGTCCAGTACAGCGGTCCCCCCGGCAGCCCCAGCCATCCCGCCACCAGCAGGATCAACGTCATCGTCTCCACCAGCGAGCGCCGCAGGTTGTCGAAGATCTTCCACCGCGAGATATTCGAGATCGGGTTCTTCACCATGTGGCCGCTCTCGTCCGGCACCTTGCTGAAGAGCCACTGCGCAATCTGCCAGTCGCCGCGCACCCAGCGGTGCTGCCGCCGCCGGTAGGCGCTGTAGTGCGACGGGTAGTCGTCGATCACCTCGATGTCCGTTGCCAGTCCGGCGCGCGCATATGCGCCTTCGATCAGGTCGTGGCTCAGCAGGGAGTTGCGCGGGAAGCGCCGGTCCAGCACCGCATGCAGCGTCTGCACCTCGTAGATGCCCTTGCCGGTAAAGATGCCCTCGCCGTACAGATCCTGGTAGGCATCCGAGACCGCGCGGGTGTAGATATCGAAGCCGGTCTGGCCGGAGTAGATCGCCGCCAGCCGCGAGCGCGATGCCGAATGCACGCTGACGCCCACGCGCGGCTGCAGGATGCCGTAGCCCTCCGTCACGATGCGCGACTCCGGATCGATCACCGCGCGGTTCAGCGGATGCGTCATCGCGCCCACCATCGCATGCGCCGTTCCGCGGGGCAGTTGCGTGTCGGAGTCCAGCGTGATGACGTAGCGCACCGTGCGCAGCACCTCCAGGTTGCCGATCTTCACCGGGAAGCTGTCGAACGCTCCAAGAATGAATTTGTTCAGATCCAGCAGTTTGCCGCGCTTGCGCTCCCACCCCATCCACACGCCCTGGCGCGCATTGAAGATACGGTGCCGGTGCAGCAGGTAAAAGCCGCCGCCGGTCTTGCCCTTATCGTTCGGACTTCCGTAGCGCGTGTTGAGATTGTTGATGAGTTGCACCGCCAGTTCGACCAGCGGGTCGGTATCGTTCGGCCGCGGGCGCGACACCGAATCCGGAAGATCGCTCAGCAGGGCGAAATGGATGTTTGGATCTTGATTGGCGAGGTAGCGCACCTCCAGGTCTTCAACCAGCTCACGTACCTGCTTCTCATTCAGCAGCAGTGTCGGGATCGCCACCAGCGTGGCGAACTCCGGCGGCAGACCCTTCGGGAAATCGAGCTTCGCGAGACCGGTCGCCTTCAGCAGCGCAGCCACCGTGTTGTTCATCAGATCCACCGCGCCCTGCGCCGTGGGAATCAGCAGGAAAAGGAATGCGGCCGTCAGACCGCCCAGGATCGAATAATTCGGGACCAGCGGCACCATAATCGCGCCGATCAGCAGCACTGTCAGCAGCAGGATCCCGAGGATGTACACGTCGTCTGCGTTGCGTTTGGCAAAGATGCGAACCCGATCGATCCATCGCGGCTGGTAGGCAATCTCGGCGGCCAGCAGGGGAAAGCCTTTGTCGATCAGGTAGTAGCCGACGTGCGCGCGCCGCGCCGCCATCCGCGGCACGGTATTGGAGGGCGCTGGCCGTTGCGCGAGCCGCAACGCCGTCTGCGCTACCTCCAGTTCCGATTGATCGGAATGGCGCGCGATCTCCGACACCCGCTCGCGATAGCGTTCGCGGCTGTCGAAGTCCATTTTCGGATACGCACCCACCGGGTCCTGCCGCAGCACAGCGTTGAAGACCACCAGGCCCTCGATCATCTGCGCCCAGTTCGCATAGATCGCGTTGCGTATGCCATCGAAGCGCGCGGCCAGCAATCCTTGCGCGGCCCGATCGAAGGATGCCGGATCCGCGATCTGCGACTTCGCCTGCGTCAGCACCTCTTCCACCAGCAGAAACTTCACCGCGGTAGGGAAGGCCCACAGTTCGCGCAGGGTCAGCGGGTCGGCCTTTTGCACCTCTTCCAGGAACCACACCACCCAATCGCCATCCCAGCGCGAGTCGGCGGCCTTTAGATAGGTATCGGCAACGGTGACAATACGCGGCTCGTCGCCTTCGCGCGGGCGCACCACCACCGGCAGCTTGCTGAGCCGGCGCCGGATCGAATGCATCTCGTCCAGCGCAGACTGCAGCAGCCGCGGGTTCTCGCGCAGCTCCAGCAGCGGATCCAGCGCTTCGCCCGGCTTGTAGGTCGGCATCGGCCGCCGGTCGAGCTCGTTGAAAACCTGCCGGTAGGTCGACTGAGCCGCGCCAATGCGCCGGCTGAAGATATCGCCCTGCGGGGCGCGCGCCACGTGCCATTCCTGCGAGGCCACCAGCGCCGCGTGGCGCATCTGCTCTTCCGTCCGCTCGATCTTCGGGGCCGGCACCTTGGCTACTACCGCCAGCTCCGCCTCCATCATCGAGGTATCTTCACCCCGCGCTTCGGGAACCATCTGCGCGATCGTCTCAAGCGGGACCGAAGCGGGGACTGCGGCGGCATCCTGTGCCGCCGGCGTCGGTTCTCTCCCGTCCTTGATATTTGTCACCTTGTCTGTCATCGATAACTCGCTGCCTGCATCTCGAACATTCCTGCATACCGTCCGCCCAGAGCCATCAGAGCCGAGTGCGTGCCTTCTTCCACCAGCCTGCCGCCCTCTAGAACTACGATGCGGTCCGCCATGCGCACTGTTGAGAAACGATGCGAGATCAGCAGCGCCATCTTGCCCTCGGTCAGCTCGGCAAAGCGCTCAAAGACCTCCAACTCGCTCCTCGCATCGAGCGCCGCCGTCGGCTCGTCCAGGATCAGCAGTTGCGCGTCGCGCAGGTAGGCGCGGGCCAGCGCCACGCGCTGCCACTCACCGCCCGAAAGCTCGACTCCGCCCTCGAAGCGGCGCCCCAGCATCTGGTCGTAGTGACCCGGCAGCTTCGCGATCACGCTCGCCGCCAGGCTCTGCTCGGCGGCCAGCTCGATCTCGTTCTCGGAGTGCTCGCGCTCCACGCGCCCCACCCCGATGTTGTCGCGCGCCGTCATCTCGTAGCGCATGAAGTCCTGGAAGATCACACCCATCTCGTGATGCAGGTCGTCCAGGTCGTATTCGCGCAGGTCCACGCCATCCAGCAGGATCTGTCCTTCGGTCGGATCGTAGAGCCGCGTGATCAGCTTCACCACCGTTGTCTTGCCCTGGCCATTCTCGCCGATCAGCGCGATGCGCTCGCCCGGCTTCAGCAGGAAATTGAAATTCCGCAGCACGCGCCGTTCCGTTCCAGGATAGGCGAACGACACGTTGCGGAACTCGAAGCCCTGCCGGATGGGGCGCGGCACCTTCACGCCGTCCGTCTTCGACTCTACCGTCGGCTTCATCTCGAAGAAGGCCAGCAGGTCGGTAAGGAACAGCGCCTGGTCCGCCACACCCGATGCCAGCGAGAAGACCTGCTGCAGATTCGAACTCGCCTGGATGATGGCGTTGGTCAACAGCGCGTACACGCCGATGCCCGCGTAATGGCCGCCGATCGCGCGCCAGATCACGAAGACATACGCCCCGTAGTAGCCGAGTGTCGCAATGATTCCCAGCAGTCCGCCGGCAATCAGCTTCTTGCGGGAGAGCGCGACGTTGTCCGCATAAATCTGCTGCGAAAGCGTGTTGAATCGATCGGTGAAGAAGGCGCTCAGGTTAAAGAGCTTCAGCTCCTTCGCGCCTTCGCGGCTGCCTGCCGTCTGTCGCAGGTAATCCATCT
>DASQRJ010000052.1:0-5524 GCA_035642955.1 Acidobacteriaceae bacterium | reverse complement strand
CACCCCGATCAGGTTCCACATGCCGGACCACACCACGGCGACATGCGGCTCCAGCGAATGCGTATAGATAACGGTTGCGACGGCATTGGCGGTGTCGTGGAATCCGTTCACGAACTCGAAGCCAAGCGCAATCAGCAGCGCGACGCCCAGCAATACATAGGGCCAAACGGTTGGATAATGCGTGGTGGCAAGATCTGAGCCAAGCTTGAGCCCGGCATAAACGATGCCTCCGGCGATCGCGCAGCCAAAGACGATCATGGCGATCTTGCCAGGGCTTCGGCTGAGCTTCTGATCCATCGCGCTCGAGCCGAGCTTCTGAATTTCTGGATTGAGTGCTGTGCTGCTTTCCATGCGCGTACCACTCCTGTCTCGGTTCCGCGAAGGTACTAGCGGAAGGTACATGGAGCGTTAATAGCGGTCAGCGCAGCGTGAATTTCCGATGAAAGATAGAGAAGGGCACAGCGAACAAGGCAACCCGCCGGCATTTTTCGCTTGCCGGCAGACTGTATCGTTCCTCATCCGGTAAGCGCCGAGTTCTTCCTCAGCAGAATGTCGGCACAGTGGCGATCCTGCCGCAGCACAATCGCCTCCAGGCGAAGCAGTTCCAACAACGCTAGGAACATGCAGATCACTGCGCGCTCCGATCGCGCATGGCGCAGTATCCGGCTCAGGCGAATCGTCCCATCTTCCAGCGTAAACCGATTCCAGATCAGGTCAATCATGTGCCCGATGGTCACGGATTCATCGTCCATGTTAAGGACCGGACCCTGTTTCACCCGCTCCAGCACCTCGTAAAAGACGCGCGTCAAGTGCACTGTGTCTGCTGCAACCTCGCCATCGTCGCCGCCGCGAAGCTCACGCCTTCCCGGCCACTCCGGATGGCTGGAGATCATCACGACCTTACCCGGACGGCGGTTCAATCGATCTGCCGCGCTGCTGCCAAAGGGCCGGATATTGGAAGGGATTGGGGAGATGTCTTTCATGACGGGAGGTCTCCAAGTCCGTTCTTCGAAGTTACCAGCGGAAAGGCGGAGAAAGGGTTAAGGTTGGCCTGCGCATTGTGAATTTCTGATGAACGGACAACGGGAATCTCGTCATCCATGTGGGAAAGATGACGGAGGCGCAACCTATCGCCAATCGTCGCGGGCGGCCAGGGTATCGTTCATCACCTGCTCAAAGGCCGTGTGCTTCTTCACCAGGATGTCTCCGAAGTTGCGTTCTTGGCGCAGCAGAATGGCCTGCAGCCGCACCAGTTCCAGCAATGCCAGGAACATGCAGATCACCGCCCGCTCCGAGCGCGCATTGCGCAGCATCTGGCTGAGCGGCACCGGCGCATCCTCCATCGTCAGCCGCCGCCGCAGGTAGTCGATCATCTGCCCCACCGTCACGGACTCGTCATCGACGTTCAGGATCGGCCGTTGCTTTACCCGCTCCAGCACCTCGCGGAAGACGCGCACCAGGTCGACGGTGTCCGCGGCAATCTCCCGCTCCGTGCCTTCGTCGTCCTGAAACTCGCCGAGCGCGGGCCGCGTCCACGTTGCTTCCTCGATCTGCTGCTTCTGGCGCAGCATCTGCGCGGCATTCTTGAAGCGCTCGTGCTCCAGTAGTCGCTCGACCAGTTCGCGCCGGGGATCGTCGCTCTCGCCCTCGCTCACCTCTGCCGGGCTGCGCGGCAGCAGCATGCGGCTCTTGATGTGGATCAAAAGCGCCGCCGTGTAGATGAACTCTCCCGCCGCGTCCACATCGGTCTGCTTCAGGCGCTCTACAAAACTCAGGAACTGCGCGGTGATCTTCGCAATCGGGATGTCGTAGATGTCGATATCCTGCTTACGGATCAGGTCCAGCAGCAGGTCGAGCGGCCCGTCATACACCTGCCCCACGACAACAGAGAAGGGCGAAGCGCTTTCCACCTCATCTTTCTTGCGCGCAGGTTTCGCGTTCTCGCCGGAGCCGGCGGCAGGAACCTGTGTCTGCTCGTTCCTCTGGGGTGCGTGCTCGTCGGTCATTGCGTGATCTCGGGAAGCAAATGCATGGCATTGTTCACTGCTGACATGGTCTGCGACGCTCTCTTCCGGGCACGCACGGCGCCGTGACGCAGAATCTCCTGAGCGCTCGTGTCGTTGTAATGCGCGCGCCGCTCCTGGATCGGCGCCAGCTCGCGCACAATCGAATCGGCAGCCCAGCCTTTGCACTCGATGCAACCGATCCCCGCGCTGCGGCAGCCTTCGTATACCGCCGCCATTGTCTCCGGTGTCGAGAAGACCTTGTGCAGATCGCCCACCGGGCACTTGTCCGGATCGCCCGGGTCTGTCCGCCGCACCCGCGCCGGATCGGTCACCATGGGCCGCAGCTTCTGCCGGATCACCGGTTCGGGATCGGTCAGCAGAATCGTGTTGCCATAGCTCTTCGACATCTTGCGCCCATCGGTGCCCGGCAGCTTAGGCGAAGGTGTCAGCAGCACCTGCGGCTCGGGCAGGATTGTTCGTATGCCGCGCTGCACATTCGGCCCATTACCCTCGGCCACCAGGCTCTCTTTGAGTTGGGCATGCGTCGGTGGAATGTATCCAACAGGCGGACAAAACTGGTTGAATCGCCGCGCGACCTCCCGCGTCAGCTCCACGTGGGCCACCTGGTCCTGGCCCACCGGGACAAAATCCGCCTGATAGACGAGGATGTCCGCCGACTGCAGCAATGGATACCCCAGAAATCCATACGTGCTCAGGTCCTTGCCGCTCAGGTTCTCCTGCTGCTCCTTGTAGGTGGGCACGCGCTCCAGCCAGCCTAGCGGCGTGATCATGCTCAGCAGCAGATGCAGCTCCGCATGCTGGGGCACATGGCTCTGCACAAACAGCGTGCAGATCTCCGGATCGAGTCCAGCGCCCAGCCAGTCCAGCGCGACATCCAGCGTGTTCTGCGCGACGTTGCGAGGATCGGCATAGTCGGTGGTCAGCGCGTGATAGTCGGCGATAAAGAAATAGCACTCGTACTTGCGCGAACCGTCGTCGTTGGTCTCGTGCTGCAGGCGCACCCAGTTCTTCAAGGCGCCCATGTAGTTGCCCAGATGCAGTTTGCCGGTGGGGCGCATGCCGCTGAGCACGCGGCGCCGAGTGGTCGAGGATGTCGTGGGGTCAGTCGTCAAAGCCATGAGGATGCTTTGCCGATTGTACCGGCCAAGCCCCGGTCGATTCAGCCCCGGTCGATTCAGCCGTGCAGCAGCAGGGTGAGGAAGATGGCCAGAATCGGCGAGACGATCTTCATGGTCACCCATCCGCCCACGATGAACGCCAGAATGAAGCCGATCCAGCCCAGATTGTCGTACATGGTCGCGAAGCGGCCGGAGATCACGTGGCGGAACAGATGGCTGCCATCCAGTGGCGGGAAGGGCATCAGGTTGAAGACGGCCAGCACCAGGTTCAGCGCGATGCCGAAATAGAAGATCAGCGTCAGCGGGAAGACCACCGGGGCAGTCGACATCAGGCTGGGGTCGATCGCTCCGGTCAGCAGGCCCTGCAGGCACTCACGTCCCTGCGGTGCGAAGCGCTGCATCAGCAGAAGGACTACGAACGAGGCGATCGCCAGCAGAAAATTGCTTGCCGGCCCTGCCAGCGTCACCAGTATGTCGTCGCGCTTGTAGTTGCGGAAGTTGCGGCCCGTCACCGGCGTTGGCTTTGCCCAGCCGAAGAGCAGCCCGCCCCCAAAGATCGGCGTGAAAAGAGTGATGAGCGGCAGCAGGATCGTCCCGAAGAGGTCGATGTGCTTCGCCGGATTCAGCGTGACCCGCCCCAGCATCCGAGCTGTGGGATCGCCCAGCCGGGAGGCCGTCCATCCATGCGCAGCCTCGTGAAACGAGAGCGCAAAAAGCAGCACGATAAACTCAAAGATTTTTACTGCGAACCGCGGGTCCATACAGACTTTCTGTGCCTATGCCCTGCGGCATGATTGGCGGGGATAGAGATCAAGCTAGAGAATAACGGAGCCGCCATTCGCACGCGAGCGCTGCGCTCATTTCTGGTCGTTCCGCTCCCAGCCATCGCCTCGCACATCGCTCTTCTTCTTGATCTCCTTTGCCGGCACGCCGCCGCTGATCGAGCCCGCTGCAATGTCGCGCGTCGCCACCCCCATCGCGCCCAGAATCGCATCTTCGCCGACGTTGACGCCCGCCATGACCGAGGCGTGATAGGTGATGCGCGCCCGCGGCCCAATCTCCACCCGCCGGTTGTCGATGTCCTGCGAATTCTTTGCGTGATGCGCGTGTGAGTACACCGATCCATAGTCGCTGATGGATGTACCGTTGCGCAGGATGATCTCGCCGCGGTCGTCCAGCATCGCGTACTTGTGAATGGTGCAGTTGTCTTCGATGGTGAGGTTGTAGCCGAAGGAGAACTCGATGCCGTGGAACATCTTCACGTTCTTGCCCAGCGACTTGAAGATATGCGAGCCCAGCACGCAGCGGAAGCGAAATCCGAGCCAGTGATTCAGCGCCAGCGGCGAGCGGTCGAACATCTGCCACAGATAAATAAGCGGCTTTCGCTCGGCATACTTCTCCTCATCGATGTCCCCGTAGTACTCCGGTTCCAGCGTGATGTTTGCCGGGTCGAGCGAGAGCTCCACGCAATTGAACGGCAGCTCCGTGGTCAGCTGAAAATTCAGCTTGCCGCCATGCGGCCGGGCGAACATCAGTTGGTGCAGCGCATCGCGGACCAGCTCGTTGCGCAGCTTCGGTTCCTTGTGTCGGGTGAACTCCTCGTTCAGGAAACGCAGCCAGCGGCGGTAGACCTCTTCCGCTTCGGGCGTCGGCTTCAAATCGCGGTATTTGTACTCAGGCATCGCTGGACAATCCTACAGGGCTGGAGGGGTCAAACGCTTGTTGTTGGATGCGACCCGGCCCGCGCGGTCGCGTTATCTCGGTCGAACGCTCGTAGTCTCTCAAGCAGGCCTGCCGCTGCGCCACCCCGCAAAGCGGCCTGGCCTCTTGCCATCCCATCTTTCAGGTCCGTCGCCACTCCCGCCACTACCAGGCATGCCGCTGCATTAAGCGTAACGACATCCCGCCGCGCACCAGCGTGCGGACTCGTGTCAGTTCCGCAGAGGATAGCCTCCAGTATCTTCGCATTGCCGGAAGCCGAATCCGCGCCCAGCAGCGCCTCGCTGCCCACGCGCTCCAGCCCCAGCTGCTCCGGCGTCACCTCATAGACGCGCGAAGCGCCGCCGCTCCGCACCTCCGCCACGGTCGTTGGACCGGTCATTGTCAACTCATCCAGCCCGTCCGCACCATGCACCACCATGCCGTGCCGCACGCCCAGCCGCGCCATGGTCTCTGCCACAAGCGCGACCTTCTCCCGCGAAAAAACGCCCATCAACTGCGCCTGCGCGCCTGCTGGATTGCTCAGTGGCCCGGCCAAATGGAAGGTATTGCGGAAGCCCAGCGCCCGCCGCACCGGCTGCACCCGCCGCATCGTGGGGTGCGAGGTCGGCGCGAACAGGAAGACGAATCCATGCGCACGCAGGCAGGCCACCGCCTGCT
>DASQRJ010000051.1:0-2191 GCA_035642955.1 Acidobacteriaceae bacterium | reverse complement strand
ACGCCGCTAAGGACGCGCCGAAGTATTCCGCGGACGATCTCTACTCCCTGATCGATCCCGACCCGGCACGCGCCTCCTCCAACACCTACGACATGCACGAGCTGATCGCGCGCCTGGTCGATCGCTCCGAGTTCGACGAGTACCGGCCCGACTACGGCCGCACCGTGCTCTGCGGCTACGCCCGCGTCGGCGGCTTCGCCGTCGGCATCGTCGCCAACCAGAAGCAGCACCAGCCCCACACCAGCCACACCGGGGAGAAGCGCGTCGAGTTCGGCGGCGTCATCTACGCCGAGAGCGCCGACAAGGCTGCGCGCTTCATCCTCGACTGCAACCAGAACCTCATCCCGCTGCTCTTCATCCACGACGTGAACGGGTTCATGGTGGGCCGCGACGCCGAATGGACCGGCATCATCCGCTCCGGCGCAAAAATGGTCGCCGCCGTCTCCAACTCCACCGTGCCCAAGATCACCGTCATCGTCGGCGGCTCTTACGGCGCCGGCAACTACGCCATGTGCGGCAAGGCCTACGACCCGCGCTTCATCTTCGCCTGGCCCACCGCGCGTTACGCCGTCATGTCCGGAGCATCTGCCGCCGGCACTCTGGTCGAGATCCGCATCCGCGCACTCGAACGCGGCGGCCGCAAGCTGAGCGATGAAGAGAAGCAGGAGATCCGCGCCGGCATCCAGGCCACCTACGACTCCCAGACGGACATCCGCTACGCCGCCGCGCGCCTCTGGGTCGACGCCATCCTGGATCCCGCGAAGACGCGCGAGGCGGTCCTGTTAGCGCTCGAAGCCGCCTCGCTCAATCCCGAGATCGAGCGCTTCCATCCCGGCGTCTTGCAGACTTAAAGAATTACTTTCTTGCGCGCAGTGCAAGTCATCCCGGCTCACCTACAAGGTCGGATGCCCGCAGGTTGACCACCAAGGTCCCCACCCCGATCCGCATCCCAAATCGCAATCCCGCAACGCTATCCTCAAACCATGGCGTCACGCGCAGAAGCATATCCGCGACAGAGGACGAACGCTCGCAAGAAGAGCCGCGGCAGAACCCCCCTCGCCTGGGGCATCGTCTGGGCCCTCGTCCTCGCCGGCATCGTCGCTGCCTACTTCACCGTCCACTACGCGGAACTCGTTCCGCTGCTCGGCCCCGGCGGCATCTTCCGCCTGCGGCTCATCGCGCCGCTCGCCATGCTGGCGCACCAGCCGCAGCTCGGCCTGCCGGACGCGGCCGCCGACACCATTGCCCAGGTCCTCATGTACGCGCAGTTCCCGTTCTATGGACTATTGCTTGGCATCCTCTGGCGGGCTGCCGGCTTCCTGCGTGCTGCTGGCACGGTCGTGCTCATCCATGCCCTCGCCATCGCTGCCGTCCTGCTGCTGGCTCAGCTCTAAGAGGCTGGCCGACTTCGCTCAAATCAGACGGCACCCGCCGCAGCAAACCTCCTCGCCGCGCTTGGGGCTGGCAGCGAGGTTGGTCTTCTCTCCTGAGCCCTGGGGTAGCATCCCATGCTGAGGTGCTCCGCACGCGGGACACGCCTCGGCCTTGGGCCCGATCTCTGCTCCACAGCATGCACAAAATGCAGCCATCGTCACTCTCCACCTTCCGTTTCAGAAAATGGATGATTGAGCTACCGCGATGGATTCGCCGACTCACTCAGTGTTGTCATCCTGAACGAAGCGAAGGAATCTGCAGTTCGCCCGCCCACCCGCAAATCCAATCGTGAGCGACAACGGAGCGAACCCGGCGACCCGCGCCAAAGGCGCAATCGCCTGGGACGGCCAGTCCCTGATACTCTCGTTTGTTTCCCTCATCTCCTTTGCGTATGACCAACAACGTCAAAATCATCGAGTGCCCCCGCGACGCCTGGCAGGGCCTGCCCGTCACCATCCCCGCCGAGGTCAAGGCCGACTACCTCCGTGCCCTGGTCACCGCCGGCTTCCGCCACCCCGATGCCGTCTCCTTCGTCTCGGAAAAAGCCGTCCCGCAGATGGCCGACTCCGAACAGGTGCTCGCCCTGGCCGACCTGCCCTCGCTCACGTCGGCGTCCGATACCGACGCGCTGGAGATCATCGGCATCGTCGTCAACGTCAAGGGGGCCGAGCGCGCCATCAACAGCGGCGGCGTCAACACCCTCGGCTTTCCCTACTCCATCTCGCCCGGCTTCCTGGAGCGCAACCAGCACCAGACG
>DASQRJ010000050.1:0-2919 GCA_035642955.1 Acidobacteriaceae bacterium | reverse complement strand
GATGTGGTGCTCGATGTGGCGCTGCGCCTGGGCAAGCTGCTGCGACAACGAATGGGCGCGGACGTGATCTACACCCGTGATAACGACACCTTCGTCCCTCTCGAAGAACGCACTGCGATTGCGAACAAGGCACAGGCGGATTTGTTCATCAGCGTCCATGCCAATTCCAGCTCTGACCCGACGGCGCGCGGGGTGGAAACCTATTATCTGAACTTCACCACCTCTCCGGACGCGCTGGAAGTGGCAGCGCGCGAGAACGCCGTCTCCGATGAGTCGATCCATGAGCTCTCCGGTCTGGTGAAGAAGATCACGCTGAAAGACAAGATCGACGAATCGCGCGAGTTCGCGGCGGATGTCGACAGCTCACTCTATGCGGGGCTGGAGCACGGCAACCCGGGACTGCGTGACCGGGGCGTGAAGAAGGCACCCTTCGTAGTGCTGATCGGCGCCAATATGCCGTCGATCCTGGCCGAGATCTCCTTTCTTACCAACACCGACGACGCGGCGCAGCTTGGCGATCCGCAATATCGCGAGCGCATTGCCGAGTCGCTCTATCGCGGTATCGCCAAATATGTGAACGGCCTGAGCGGACTGCGCGTGGCGCAGAACAGCAGCCGTATCCCGGGCAATTGAACCGGCTCGATCGACCTGGCTCCAAGTAACCGATCTGGATGCGCAATGCTTCCCGGCCGCACCCCCTCCGGGGAGGCATTGCAGGCTGACTTGCCGGATCACATGCAGGCTTCAAAAGAGTAAACTGCTAGGTGATGTTGCCGCGCGTGTGTCCCCTTCGTCTCTCGCTCCTGGCCACGGCTCTGCTGGCGCCGTTCCTGCTGACGCAGACTCTCGGCGCGCAATCACCTTCGTCCTCGCAAAAAACAGTCGCCTTCGGGATGCCGGCTCCGCTGCTGCCGCAGAGTTTTGCTGGATTTGAGCTTCAGGGCAACCTCGACAAGACGACCGCTCCGGGAACGGCAGACCCCGCGAACGCACAGGTGCTGGTGGAGGATGGTTTCCGCGACTTCGCCTCCGGAAGCTACAAGAACAACATCAACACGGTGACGATACGGGCGATGCGCTTCGCGGATGCTTCCGGAGCCTACTCTGCGTACACCTTCTATCGCGTTCCGGGCATGGCTCCGGAAGACATCGGCAAGGGCGGCGCGGCCAACGGCGATCGGGTGCTCTTTTGGAATGGCGCCACGGTGGTGGATGCGAAGTTCGATCACCTGACCGCGATGTCGGCAGCGGCGCTGCGCGAGCTTGCGGACAAGGTGCCGATGGTGGGCGGCTCGGCCGGGGTGCCGCCCTCGTTGCCCGGCTATCTGCCACGCACCGACCTGGAACGGACACACACACGTTACGCCTTTGGACCGGAGACCTATGCGCGGAGCGGCGGTGTGCTTCCGGTGGCCTTGATCGACTTCAGCAAGAGCCCCGAAGTAATGAGCGGCGGCTTCAATCTCCGGAGCGGAGAAGGTACGCTCACCATCATCGAGTACCCGACGCCGCAGATCGCTGCTGCCCGGGAGCACGCGATCGCTGCCTACCTGAAGGCGGGCAATCAGGCTCAGCCGCCATTCACCGAGGCGCTGGAGAAGAGCAACACGCAGGCATTGGCAACGCGGCGCAGCGGCCTGCTGGTCGCCATTACGAGCGGTGGCTTCGACGCCACAGATGCGCACACACTGCTGGAGAAGGTGAATTACGAAGCCGCGGTGACCTGGAACAATCCTGCGGGGTACGTCTCTGAGCCCACCAAGGCGGCGCGGCTGCTGGTCAACGTCGTGACCTTCTGCCTCATTGCCTGCGGCGCGACGTTTCTGCTGGGGATCTTCCTCGGGGGCGGCCGCGCGCTCTATCGAGTTGCGCGGGGGAAGCCGGCTTCCTCGGTAGATGAGATGGAATTCATCAAGCTCAATCTGCGCTGAATCGGATGGGAAGTGTGGCAGACGCGCGACCGGTTGTGGCTGGAGAGCTACGATTGTTTCTCCGGCTGGTTGAACCAATCGTGGTGCAATGCTGCGAGTAAAGCGAACAATCGGCTTGGTTTACGATCGACGGAAAACCTGTTTAAGCGAAGAAAAAGCGAAATTAGTTGTGCCCGATCCTGAGTAGTACACACCCAGCAAATCAATTAAAATCTGCGACTTACAGCAAAAATGATTTGGCCTTGACACCCCCATAGGCCACCCATACTATGACGCCAAGAAAGTTCTGATGGCCTTGCCTCCGTTGGAACTATTCTCCCTAGAGAAAAAGCCACCCTGTTGCCGGGTGGCTTTTTCGCGTTCTAGTGAGAGACAAAGTCTACTGTTTCGTGGAATTTGAACTGAGTACCGTCCGTCGCCTAAATGACCACCCCGCGACTGGTTTTCCACCGTGATCGATGTCGCTGAATGGAAAGGCGCCGGAAGTGCAAAGGAACGTCAGGACAGAGAGACAAATCGATCGTCGCGAAATTATCTGACCGGCGTCCTGAGAGAGACTGCGGCCTTCCCGGATCGACTCAAGGCGGGCGTGCCCAAAGACTGGACGCTGGCACACAAGACCGGCGCCAGCGGTTCCTGCAGCGGGGTGACTGCGGCAACGAACGACGTTGGCATCCTGCAGGCGCCAGACGGTGGCCTGTTGCGCTGGCCGTGTTCATCGGCGGCTCACGTGCACCTGAGCCGGCACGGGCGGCGCTGATGGCACACATCGCAGCCGCTGTCATCGCTCATGATCACTGCGTGGAGGGCAACCGGCCAGCTTTACCGCTCGTGGCAGGCAACGCTACAATCCACTAGGAATGCCGACGTAGCTCAGTTGGTAGAGCAGCCGATTCGTAATCGGCAGGTCACCGGTTCAAGTCCGGTCGTCGGCTCCAGACAGGTGGAATCAAGCTCGGTTCCTCTTGGGTTTTGTACCTCTTTTTCC
>DASQRJ010000049.1:0-9305 GCA_035642955.1 Acidobacteriaceae bacterium | reverse complement strand
GCCCAGGAGCAACAGCTCACACTGGACCCCGCGACACCTGAGGCGTGGCAGGAGCTGCGCGCGCTGGGCCATCGCATGCTGGACGACATGTTCGACGACCTGTCGACTCTGCGGGAGCAACCCGCGTGGCGGCCGCTGCCTGAAAAGTCGGCGATCGCCTTGGCTGGCCGATTACCCCGTCACGGACGTCCGGCTGCGGAGGTTTACAACGCTCTGGTCGAACACCTGATTCCCTACACCATTGGCAACCGTCATCCGCGAGCCTGGGGCTGGGTGCGTGGCACCGGCACACCGCTGGCGATGCTGGCGGATATGCTCGCGTCCGGGCTGAACGCGCACGTAGCCGGTGGCCACCAGGCGCCGGCCGTGATGGAAGCGACCTGCCTGCGCTGGCTGGCGGAGCTGATGGGGATGCCGGCGGAGAGCTCGGGCCTGCTGACCACGGGCGCCACCATGGCCAACCTCATCGGCCTCGCGGTGGGACGGCACGCGAAGGCCGGCTACGACATTCGCGAACGGGGCCTGCAGGGCTGCGTACACCCGCAACTCCTCATCTACGGTTCCACCGAGACGCACTCCTGGGCACTGAAGGCAATGGAGCTGTTGGGTCTGGGCCGTGACGCGTACCGCCGCATTTCGGTAACCGATGCGCATCGCATCGATTTAGATCAACTTGAGTTACAAATCGAACGGGATCGGGCGGCGGGTCACCGGCCGGCGGTGGTCATCGCCAACTGCGGCACGGTGAATACAGGCGCGATCGACGACCTGCCCGCGATGGCCGCGCTCTGCCGCAAACATGATCTCTGGTTTCACGTGGATGGCGCCTTTGGCGCACTGTTGCGGCTCACCCGGGAATATGCCAGCCTGGTGCGCGGCATCGAAGAAGCAGATTCGCTGGCCTTCGATTTGCACAAATGGGTCTATCTGCCATTTGAAATCGGCTGCGTGCTGGTGCGCGATCCCAAGCTGCACACCGCTACATTTGCGACGCACGCCAGCTACCTCGAAGAGGCGGAGGGCGGCATCATGGCCGGCGGCCTCCCCTTTGCCGATCGCGGCGTGGAATTGACCCGCGGCTTTCGCGCATTGAAGCTCTGGATGTCGCTGCAGGTACACGGCGTCGATGCCTACGCGGGCCTCATTGCGCAAAACATGGCTCAGGCGGCACACCTGCAGGCGTTGATCGAAGCTTCGCCGCGACTTGAGCTGAGTGCGCCACGGCCCACCAATGTCATCTGCTTTCGCTATCGGCGCCCGGATCTCGACGAGAGCGCACTGGATGGGTTGAATCGACGTCTGGTGATCGAGCTGCAGGAATCCGGCCGCTACATCGTCTCCAGCACCGTGCTGGATGGACAGTACGCGCTGCGCGTCGCCATCACCAACCATCGCAGCCGGATGGAAGACTTCACCGCGCTGGCCAACGACTGTGTCCGCTTCGGCGACCAGCTTGCAGCGGAAGCATGAAGAGTCGCGAAGAGCTGAAGCGCAATCTGGCACAGGTAGAGGAGACCGTCGAGGCCGCTTGCCGGCGCTCCGGCCGCTCCCGTGGCGAGATCACGCTGATCGCCGTCACCAAGATGCACCCAGCAGCGGCCATCGCCGCGGCGGCGGAGCTTGGCATCACCCACATCGGCGAAAACAAGGTACAGGAGTTCGACGGCAAGCAGCCGGAATGGAAGACGCTGCGAGCTACGTATCCACTGCGCTCACACCTGATCGGTCATCTGCAATCGAACAAAGCCGCTCGCGCCGCGACGCTCTTCGACACCATCGACTCGGTCGACTCGCTGCGTTTGGCTGAGCGTCTGGAGGCGGCGGCAGCAGCAAACGACCGCGCGCTGCCGGTATTGATCGAAATCAAGCTGAGCGAGGAAGAGTCGAAGAGTGGGGCAGCGCCGGGGAGCCCCGAGCTGGAGCAGCTTTTCGAGCGGCTGCCCAGTCTCACCCACCTGGCGCCACGCGGCCTGATGACGGTGCCCCCTTACCTGCGCGACGCCGAAGCCGTGCGCCCCTACTTCCACCGCTTGCGTGCGTTGCGCGACGAGTACGCGCGGCGTCATCCGAAGCTGCGGCTGGACGCGCTTTCCATGGGAATGACGCATGACTATGCCGTCGCCATCGAAGAGGGCGCGACGGAGATCCGGCTGGGCACAGCGCTCTTCGGCGCACGCGACTACAGCCACACCTGAGTCACCGCCCAATCGGCGCGCGGTTCATGTAGCATCACTCGTTGACGGAAAGGCGCTCCCAGAGCTCATGAATCATCTTTACGCCGGCGTTCTTATCGCCATCGTCCTTGGCCTGCTTACCGTCTCGATCTCGCGCCTCAGCAAAACGCACACCAAGGCCGACTATCTGGTGGCTGGCCGCTCGCTGCCAGCGTTCGTTCTGGTCTTCACGCTGCTGTCGTCGTGGATCGGCTCCGGCTCGCTGCTGGGCGGCGCGGAAAATGCCTACAACCATGGCTTCGCGGCACTATGGCAGGCAGGTGGGGGCTGGGCCGGACTAGTCCTTATCTATTTCATCGCGCCGCGCGCCCGCAAGTTCGCGCAATTCACCATCCCTGATCTCCTGGAGGTCCGCTACAACCAGGCTGCGCGGGTGCTGGGCGTGATCGCCGTGTTGTTCACCTATACCGCCATCACCAGCTACCAGCTCATCGGCGGCGGCGACATCCTGCACCTGGTCTTTCCCGCGGCGATCTCGCCGGATCTGGGCAAATATGTCATCGCCGCCTTCGTGATTGTGTTCACGGCCATCGCCGGCATGTCCTCGGTGGCCTACATGGACGTGCTGATCGGCATTCTGGCTACCGTCACCCTCATCCTGGCGCTGCCATTCCTGATGCATCGAGCCGGCGGCTGGCATGGCGTGCATGCCGCATTGCCGGCAACACATTTTGAGGTGCTGGGGGATTTCAGTCTCATCCAGGCGCTCGAACTTTTTCTGCCCACCATGCTGCTGATGCTGGGCAATCAATCGATGTATCAAAAGTTCTTTTCCGCCAAGTCGGAAAAAGCTGCGCGGCAGGCGGTGGTGGGATGGGTGATCGGCACCGTCATCCTGGAAACGGTCATTGTGGCGCTCGCGGTCATTGCCTCGGTCGTCTTCCCGACCGGCGAAGTGCATGAGCATCCGCGCGAGATCATCGCGTGGTCAGCCTTGCATGGGCTGCCGGCATGGCTGGGTCCGCTGCTGATGGGCGCCGTCTTCGCCAAGATCATCTCCACCGCGAACAACTATCTCTTCTCACCCGCGACCAACCTGGTCAACGACGTCTTCTCTCGTTACATTGCGCCCAATGCATCGAACCGCGCCACGCTTCTGGTCTCGCGGCTGATGGTGGTCTTTCTCGGGCTGTGGGCGCTGTATCAGGCGCTGCATACGCAGTCGGTCCTGCAGAAGACGCTGTATGCCTACACCATCTATTCCGCCGCGCTTACGCCGGTTGTGCTGGCGGCCTTCTATTCGCGACGCGCCAATGCCGCGGGCGCCGTCTCCGCCATTGGCGTGGGCACGTTTGTCACGGTCTTTTGGGACACGGACTTCATCCGCCATCATCTGCCGGGAGTGCTTGCCCGGCGTGACGCCATCTTCCCCGCCCTGATCGCTTCGGTCTTCTGCCTGGTGGTGGTCAGCGCATGCACGTCAGCGCCGCGCCGTGAACAAATTGCCCCGTTCTTTCCCGCAACCGAGGGCGAAGGAGCTACTACCACCTGACTCCTGTATCGCAGCGAAGCATTTTCCCTGATGCAGCGGCAGCGGAGACTACCCCTGCTGGCCGTTCTGCACCTGCAGGAAAAATGCTTTAAGCTGAGCGGCATCATCCCTCGTTCAAACGACCGGGCCGCGACGCTCGGCAGGAGACTGGCCCCTCGATGTGGAATGGTTTCGTAGGCAGACTGATCCGCCGGACCAACCAGCACTCGCTGATCTGCGGATTGGCAGCGCTGGCCTGTGTCGTTCTTTTTTTTGCTTATTCATGGAGTTACTATTCGGAGTTCTTCGCCACACCGCACGTCGCGACCACGGAGCAATTGATCGCGGCATCCTCGCCCGCGGACTTCCCGGATCCATTTGTTTCCGTGACATCGGAGAGCACCGAGCCCACCGACCTCCAGGAGATGCAACGCGACAATGGCAACACCTCCGTCCAGGCCGCCTTCCTCAGCGCCGTCATCGGCGGACGCCGCATGCTGGTGCGCGTCGCTCCAGAAGCAGTTCCATCGGCGACACTTCCGGCTGCGACATACACCGGGGAGATAAAACGAGTCGATGACCTCCGCAGCCACGTCTTTGGGAGATACTTCTCGCCGGATGGCGGCCTGCTGCCGATCTATCTCGACACCTACCAATACCGCAGTCACGGTTACCTGGCGCTGCTGCTTGTCGCCCCCGTCCTTTTCTTCGCGCTCTGGATGCTCCAGCGGTGGCTGCAGGTTTCCAACGATTTCAGCCGTCACTCGCTCTGCCGCGGTCTCTCGGCCCAAGGCCACATCGATACGCTCGTCCAATGGATCGACAGCAATATGGCGGCGCCGCACGCAACCTTCAAACGCGGCAGCACACAAGCCGATGTCAGCACACACTGGCTGGTGGTCAGCACCTACATGAGTGGGACAGCCATGCAGGTGGCAAGCATCGTGTGGGTCCACCGCTCGCTGGTCAAGAGGCGGCTTTACTTCGCGATCACCATCGGCAAGCGCTACCTGGTAAATATCTACGACGAATTCGGTCAAAAGGTCGCGATTCAATTGAGCGAAGTGAAGGCGCAAGAGCTCTTCGAGCAGCTCCGCACCATGACGCCGCATGCGATCCATGGATTCGACAAACGGCTGCCCGCAATGTGGCGCAGCATGCGCGGCAAGGCCGGCTTCGCGGAGGCAGCGCAGGCCATGCTGGGCGGAGAGACTCTGCCCGATCAGCGCGTCACCAATCAGTACAGCGTCTGACAAGGATGTGACAAGGCCTTTTCGACCCTCTGGCCCAGAGGTGCATGATGGAAAGATGGCCGTTGCCGCCCTGACCATAGAACTCTCGATACCGCTTTCGCGCTCGCTGAAAGACCGCCGACAAGTCGTGCGCAGCATGAAGGACCGCCTGCGCCAGGGCTTCAACATCTCCGTAGCCGAACTGGATGAGGCGGTCACCTGGCAGAGCGCGACGCTCGGCGTCGTGGCCATCTCCTCTTCGCGCGATTACCTGCGCGGATTGATGGCTGAGGTGGAGAGCGCCGCAACGCGCCTCGCCATCGACCATGGCGCGGAAGTAACCGATTCATTCTGGGACTTCGCTGAGCCGTAAGGGCTTGCGCGCACCTCGCCTGAGGCCCTTAAACCCGGTACCGTATCGGCCCTTCTGGTATCCTTTTGGGTTTACCCGGGGAGGTTTCGCCATGCCAGAGCAACGCGCCCGCAAATATCACCAGGACCGTGTGGCCGAGACCCTGCGCGACGAGATCAGCACCATGATTCAGGGCGAACTCTCGGACCCGCGCATCGGCTCCGCCCATGTAACCGAAGTGGTGCTGAACGCCGGCGGCAAGTCCGCGCGTGTGTATGTCGCGAACGATGGCCCCTCAGAAGAGGAGGAGCCGATGCTGGCTGCTTTGGCGGCGGCTCGCGGATTTATCCGACATGAGCTGCTGGAGCGCATGGGCGTGCGTCACGTGCCGGAACTCACCTTCCATCTCGATCGTACAGATCGCATGACGGCCCGCATCGATGAACTGCTGGGCCGCAGGCGACGCAGCAAGGGCAGCAGCTCCTCCCAGACACACGTAGCCACTCCGGAGGCCAAGAAGGAAGCATGAAGCAGTCTGCCTCCATATCGCGGCAGCTTGATCCGGCACTGGCCGGTTCTATCGCGGGATCTCCTTTAGGGGAAGACTCCGTGCATACGCCGATGGCTGCCTACAGCAGACGGCGCCCCGCAGCGGTCGTGCCCATTCTTGATGCCATCCAGGATGCGCAGAGCATCCTGGTGACCGCGCATGCGCGCCCGGATGGCGATGCAGTCGGCTCCGTGCTGGCGTGCGGCATGATGCTGGAGCAGCTCGGCAAGCAGGTGACGATGGTCTTCAGCGATCGCGTGCCGCTCATCTATCGCTGGCTGCCATGTGCACAGAGCATCCGGCACTGGCAGCGCGTCCAGGGCGACTACGATCTCGTGATCCTGCTGGAGTGCGATGGCATCGAGCGCAGCCGGCTCAAGGGCCTCGAAGGACGCCGCCTGATCAACATCGATCATCACACCAGCGGGCGCAACTTCGCCCATCTCAACTGGATCGACACCGATGCCTGCGCTGTCGCTGAGCTGGTCTTTACCCTCGCCTGCGCAGCCGGAGTCGATATCACGCCGGCGATGGCGACCTGCCTCTACATGGCCGTGCTCACGGACACCGGCTCTTTCTGCTATGAAGGCACGGACGCGCACACATTCTCATTGGCGCATGAGCTGGTACGTCTCGGAGCGCGTCCGTCGCCTATCGCACAGGATGTCTACTTTTCGAATCCGATGTCGAAGATGCTGCTGCTCGGCGCTGCCCTGGCCAACCTGCGGCGCGATGGCCGCATGGCGTGGCTTTGGGTCACGACCTCCGACATGGAACGAACTAACGCCGCCGAAGAGGACTGCGAAGGCATTGTGAACTATGCCATCGGCATCGCCGGCGTGGAGGTTGCGGTGTTCCTGCGCGAGTTGCCGGACCATCGCGTGCGGCTCAGCCTGCGCAGTAAGGGCGCGGTGAACGTTGCCAAAGTGGCAGAAAGCCTGGGCGGGGGCGGTCACGAAAACGCCAGCGGCTGCACTCTAGCCGGCCCGCTGCCCGCAGCCACGGAGGCCATCCTGGCGCGGCTGCGAGCTCTTTCTTAATCCATCAGCCTCGTACTGATCCACTTGCGCGCAAGCGGGTCATCGTCAGAACATAACGTCGTCTCTTCCGAGGTAGCAATATGCCCGCAGAACTGAATCCGTGGCCGGAACTGGACTGGTCCGCATGGGAGCCTACCGCCTCCACGCTGCATATGTGGACGCAGATCGTCGGTAAGACGCGGCTCGCCCTGAGTCCGATGCAGGCACACTGGTGGAATGTGCCGCTCTACGTCAGCGCGCGCGGGCTGAGCACCTCTGCCATGCAAACCGAAGGCGAAATGCTGGACATCGAGTTTGACTTCGTCAGTCACGAGCTGCACTTCCGGCTCAGCACCGGTGCATCGCTGTCCATTCCGCTGCGTGCGCAGACAGTCGCGGATTTTTACCTGGATTTTCAGCAGTGCCTCACGCTGCTCGGCGTCGATGCATGCATCCATCCCATGCCGGTCGAGATCAAGGAGCCTATCCGCTTCGATCTGGATACGGTTCACGCCTCCTACGATCCGGAATATGCTCACCGGTTCTGGCGCGTGCTCGTGAGTGTGGATCAGATCTTTCAGGAGTTCTCCTCCGGCTTCATCGGCAAGATCAGTCCGGTGCATTTCTTCTGGGGCAGCTTCGATCTTGCGGTGACGCGCTTTAACGGCAAGCGCGCGCCGGAGCGTCCCGGCGCCGACGCTGTGACGCGCGAGGCCTATTCACACGAGGTGATCAGCGCCGGCTTCTGGCCGGGCAACGGCGGCTACGGCGAAGCAGCCTTCTACTGCTATGCAGCGCCGTCGCCCGCCGG
Source organism: Acidobacteriaceae bacterium (assembly GCA_035642955.1). Taxonomy (GTDB): domain Bacteria; phylum Acidobacteriota; class Terriglobia; order Terriglobales; family Acidobacteriaceae; genus KBS-83. The sequence continues at coordinate 1,636 of DASQRJ010000049.1, read as the reverse complement.
AGTTGCCGAGGCGAAGGTCGAGCCGGCGGCGGCACACTTCGACACTAAGCTGGGCGAGTTCGTGCTGAAGTACAACGACGTCCGCAAACATACCTCGCCGGAGAAGGAAGTGCGCGCATTCCTGGACAGTACCTATGCGGCTGCGGCCGATAAAGCCGGCTGGGACCGCGCGGCGCTGGAACGCAACTCTTCCGCCAAGGCAACGTGAGTGAAGAAAGCGTCGAGGCCGTCCCGGTCGTCCACTGAGGAGAATTACGACCCCAAGACAGGACGCCCACGCGGTGTGCTTTGGCCTGCGCCTCCGGAAGGACGTCTGCGAAACTGGCGCAAGGACCCTCCGCCGGATCTTGAGCCCTGGGTGCAGCACTATTGGAGCGTGAGCTGGGACCTGCGCGGGTGCGAGCCGTTTATGCAGGAGACGGTGCCTCATCCCAACGTCTACATCGTCCTCGATCGCAACGGCGCGCACGTCGCCGGCGTGCACACCGCACGCTTCTCGACCAAATTGGAAGGCGCATCCAGTGTCTTCGGGATCAAGTTCCGTGCCGGCGGCTTTCGCCCCTTTCTTGGTTCGCCGGTGGGTGCGCTCGCCAATCGCGTGCTGCCCCTCGAAGAGGTCTTCGGCATCAGCGCGCGACGATGGGAAGGTACCATGCTGTCCTTGGAGAATGACGATGCGCGAATCGCAGCGGCAAGCGAGTTCCTGCGCGCACACCTGCCGGCGCCGGACTCGAACGTCGCCCTGGCAGCGGGGCTGATCGAGCAGATTTTGTCGGCGGGTGAGGGCGAGCGTGAGATCCGTAGCGTACAAGAGCTGGCATCTCGCAGCCGCATGAGCCAGCGGTCGCTGCAGCGGCTCTTTCAGGAGTATGTTGGCGCAACTCCCAAGTGGGTAATCCGCCGCTATCGTCTGCATGAACTGGTGGAGCGCCTGAAAGCAGGCGAGGTCGTGGATGGCGCACAGGCTGCGCTCGACCTTGGCTACTTCGATCAGGCGCACCTCATCAATGATTTCCGTTCCATCGTCGGATACGCGCCCACCCGCTATGGCAGCCTGTTGCGGCAGCCGGCAGAGGCTCCGCTGGCAGTATCATTCCCTTCATGACCAAGGGTTCTCCCCGCTTCTTCGCTCTCCTGCTGGCTTTCTCGCTCACTCTTCCCGCCATCGCCGCAAAACACAAGGCCGCAACGCCAGCCAAGCAGGCGGCGCACCCGAGCGAGCCGATCGTTCTGCACGTCGATCTCACCGATGCGCCGCGCCACATCCTCCACGCACATGAGATCATCCCTGTCTCCGCCGGGGCGTTGACGCTCGAATACCCGCAGTGGATTCCGGGCGACCACCGTCCCACCGGCCCGATTGACAATCTTGCGGGCGTCTTCATCCGCGCCAACGGCCAGGAGATTCCATGGCGGCGCGATGAAGTGGATATGTACGGCATGCACCTCACCGTGCCGGACGGCGTGACTTCGCTCGATGTCTCCTACGACTTCCTCGCTGTCCCCGGCGGCACCGGCTCCGATGAGGACGATGCCACCAGCGCAAACATGGCTGTGCTGGAGTGGAACTCCGTCGTGCTTTATCCGGCACACATCCCGGTGGCCGACATTCCCATCACCCCCAGCATCACCGTCC
>DASQRJ010000048.1:0-8203 GCA_035642955.1 Acidobacteriaceae bacterium | reverse complement strand
ATGGGCATGCTGCACGCCCCGGGAAACCCTGCCGCGCTCGTCTCCCAGGGCTCGCGTACATCCAGCAGCAGGGGCAGATCTTGGCCCACTAACATCGTCTTCAGCTCCCGCGGAGCGACTTCGAGGTCTAACATAGATAGTAAAGATGTAGAAGTTGCCCCGGGGGTTTGACCGCTTCGGGAATGCGGCGTGAAACGCGGTATTCGAGCGGTAACCAGCCGGCCGACGGCATGGTACAAACAAGATAAATTCATAGCAATTTGAAGAAAGAGCAGTAGTCCATGGCAGGTGAGAAGGTACTGATCGTAGAAGATGAGCTCCACGCACTCATGGGGCTGGCCGAACTGGTCTCCGGGTGGGGATACCGTACGGAAACCGCGCGCGACGGCGCCGAAGCATTGGACAAGGTGATGGCCTGGCAGCCCGGGATCATCGTCACCGACATGAAGATGCCCCGCATGGATGGCATCGAACTGCTGAACCGTCTCAGCGAGCTCCCCGACAAGCAGTGCGTCATCCTGCTCACCGCGCAGGGCTCCATCGATCGCGCCGTCGAGGCCATGAAGCTGGGCGCGTATGACTTCATCCAGAAGCCGGTCGATCCCACGCGCCTCAAGATGATCCTGGCCAACGCTTCGCGCCAGCGCGAAACCGAGCTGGAACTGGACGTCACCCGCCGCAAGCTGCGCGAAAAAGGTGTCCTCGGTTCTCTGGTCGGCTCCTCCAAAAAGATGCAGGACATCTTCGCCCTCATCGAGCGGGTTGCTCCCAGCAACGTATCCGTGCTCATCACCGGCGAAAGCGGCACCGGAAAAGAGGTCGTCGCCCGCACCCTGCACGAGCTCAGCCCGCGCAAGCCCAAGCCCTTCGTCGCCGTCAACTGCGCCGCTATTCCCGAGACGCTGATCGAAGCCGAGATCTTCGGCTACGAGAAAGGCGCATTCACCGGCGCCATCGAGCGCAGCCCGGGCTGCTTTGAGCTGGCGGAGGAGGGCACTCTGCTGCTGGACGAAATCGGGGAGATGCCCATCGGCACCCAGGCCAAACTGCTGCGCGTGATCGAGGAAAAACGCCTCCGCCGGCTGGGCGCGAAGATCGAAAAGACGACCAACGTGCGTGTCCTTGCCGCAACCAACAAGAATCCCCATGAGGCGGTCGACGATGGCCACCTGCGCGCGGATCTCTTCTACCGTCTCAACGTCTTCAACATCCATATGCCACCGTTGCGGGAACACAAGGAAGACATCCCTGCCATTCTCGAGGCCATCCTCGCGGACATGAATGAGAAGCACGAGCGCACCGTCACCGGTGTGGACAAGGAGATGCTTGCCCGGCTTATGAGCCACGACTGGCCGGGGAACGTCCGTGAGCTCCGCAACACCATCGAGCGAGCGGTCATCCTCTGCGGTGAGGGCCAGCTCGAATCCCGCCATCTGCCTCCGGGCTTTGGCGAACGGGTCATGCGTCCCGGGGCGGACGACAGCGCCAACGCCAACTCCGTCCAGGTTGAGGTCGGCGCCACCGTGGATGAGGCCGAGAGGCTGCTCATTCTCAAAACCCTCGAATCCACGCGCAACAACAAGACCCGCGCCGCGGAAATCCTGGGCATCAGCCTCAAGACGCTGCACAACAAGCTCAAGGAGTACGGCAGCGCCTCCTTCGCCTCGGCCGAAAGTGTCGAGGAGCGTGTCTAAGAGCCATTTTCTCGGCGGGATTGGCACGGCGGTGGTATTGCTTTTGCGGTACTTCTAGGACTACAAACCGCTTAAAGCACTTTTTCCTGGTTGTGAGGGCGGCGAACGCGCCCCATGATCTCCGCTGCTCACCGCTCGGGAAAAACGCTTTCGGTGCTCCGTTCAAGAAGCTTCCCGCAGGAAAAGCTACTCAAACTCGCCAACCCCCGAGACTGAGTTTCCTGGTACAGGGAGCACGGCTGCAACGGATACGATAGGCTACACCGTTATCACAACGGGTGTGGCCCTTGAGAGGAGCTCGACGCAGCTTTTCCGTCAAGGAAAGCTGCCTGTCACTATCGCTGGCCCCAACCCTTATTTGTGAAAACGGTATAGCCCCCATGCGCCTGAAGACAAAACTTGTTCTCGCCATTACCGGACTTGTCTTTCTGGTCGTGACGGTTTTGTCATGGCTCTTTCTCGAGCAGCTTCTGGCCCAGCGCATCACCCAGTCCTATGCCGCCAATGACATGGTGGCGCACCAGGTCCTCTACTACACACAACTTGCCGTTACCAACGGGCTGAACGACAAGGCCTTCGACCCCAACGATCCCAAGGCCCTTCGCGCCGCCGTCGCCGAGGCCCTCCAGCACGATCAGGGCCTGAATGAACAGCTCAGCGCGATCAACCGCTATTCGCCCACCGTCTACGACGTCTCCATCGCCGACAGCCAAGGGCGGGCATTGCTGAGCACCGACCCCACCCAGGACAACGTACAGATTCCCAAGCGCGAGAACTACGATCGCCTGCTTCACGGCGGGGTCTTCACTACGGTTTACACCTTCTTTGGGCCGCCCCGCACCTACAACATCGTCCTGCTGCTGGAGCGAGGCCATCGGCCCTTCCTCAGCGTTCAAGTCGGCATCCGCACCACGTTTCTGCGCAATGTCTTTGCCCCCTGGATCTGGGCCTCCCTTACCTTTACCGGCATTGCCATCCTTTCGTCCCTGCTGGTGGCTGCCTTGCTGGCCAACCTCGCCCTGCAGCCCATTGAGCAGATCAGTCTGCGCCTCGACACCCTGGAGCAGGCCAACTTCGATAACGACGGCGAGCCGTCCGCTCCGGAGCCCGCCAAGCTGCCGCCGCCCAGAGAAGCGCCCGCGTGGATGCGCCCCGCCACCCTCATCCGCCCCTCCACCGAAGATACCGTCGTCCAGGTCTCGGACAAGATCGAGCGCATTGGCCGCCGCATGCGCAATGTCGAGGAGGTCTTCTCCGCTCTCAAGGAAAACCTCGACTCCATCATGTCGAACCTGCAGGATGGCATCCTGCTGTTCACCGCTGAGGGGCGTGCCGCGCTGGTCTCCGATTCGGTGGAGCGATTCCTCGGCCTTCCCCGCACCCGCCTCTTCGGCGGCAGCATAGACGGCATCTTCACCCTGGAAACCAAGCTCGGCCGCCTGGTGCGCGACGCCTTCGAGAATGGCCACACCCTCGATCAGGAGGAGGTCGAGACCGACACCGGGCGCCGCGTACAGGTCTCGCTCGACTTCGTCATAGACCAGGATTCCGCGCCCGGCGCCTCACTCGGCGCCCTGCTGACCCTTCATGACCTGGAATCCGTCCGCGAGCTGGAGAGCGAGCTCGAACTCTCCCGCCGCCTCGCCGCCATCGGCCGTCTCACCGCCGGCGTTGGCCACGAGGTCAAGAACCCCATCAACGCCATCGTCGTGCACCTCGAGCTGCTCCGCAACAAGCTCTCCGGTCCCGACGCGCGCGCCATGCGCCATCTTGAGATCATTGAAAGTGAGATTCAGCGCCTCGACCGCGTCGTCCAGACCCTGGTAGACTTCTCCCGGCCGGTCGAGCTGCAGCTCAAGGAGCAGGATCTCCGCCGCATCGTCTCCGGTGTCCTCATGCTGGCCTCGGCCGAGCTCGAAACCCACAATGTCCGTGTTTCGAGTCACATGCCCGAGCGGCCACTGATAACCAAAGTGGATGCGGACTTAATCAAGCAGGCAATCCTGAATGTCGTCCTGAACGGCGCCCAGGCCATGTCCCAGGGCGGAGAGCTGCACGTCACCGTGCGCGAGGAAGGAAGGATGGCAGCCATCGAAATAGCCGACAGCGGCAGCGGAATTCCGGATGACATACGGGCCAAGATCTTCGATCTTTATTTCACCACCCGCAAAGACGGAAGTGGTATTGGCCTGGCGATGACTTACCGTATCATGCAGCTACACAACGGCAGTATTGACGTACAATCGGAACAAAATATAGGTAGTACCTTTACTTTGAAACTTCCTCTGCTGGCTTCAGCGGAGGGCAAACTGCGCGGTTCTCAGTTGGATACAACAACCTCGGCTCCGGCCTTCACTTCCGAAGGGTCTGGCCTATGAGTTGGCGTCGCTTCAGACTGCCATCCGTGGCCGCTACGCTGCTACTGCCAGCGCTATCCGGCTGCGCCTATCTTCATAGGAGCGAACCCGACCCGGTTCCCATCCTCACCGAGGCTCCGACGCTACAGACTCCGCCCATCGCCCCGCTGTATGCGGAGATGAGCCAGAACGATCCTCCGCTCCCCGATCTGCCGGCTCCGCCTCCACCGGGCGCGCAGCCCACGCCGCCGCCGGCCTCGATCATCGTGGAGGTGACAAAGAAGCCGCGCCCCGGCCGTCGCCGCGGGCACAAAGGTGAAATCGAACTAGCCGCCGATCATGAACCCCGCGAACGGGACACCCCGCCGCCAGAAGCGCCTGTCCCCCCGGAGGGCCAGAACGTGAAGGTGACCGCTCCCGCACCCAGCGGTGATACCTCGACTTCGACTCCCATCGGACAGCTCACCGCCGGCCCCACGCCGGACACCAACGGATCTCGCCAGCAGGCGGCCACGCTCATCGACACCACCCAGCGAGGCGTCGCCTCCCTGCACAATCTCAACGGCGATCAGAACAAAACCGTCGCCCAGATACACAGCTTCCTCGATCAGGCGCAGCGCGCTCTGCACAACGGCGATGTCGACGGCGCCCACACCCTGGCCACCAAAGCCAAAACTCTGCTCGACGAACTCACCGGCACCACCTAAAGCAGGAAACAGGCAGTAGGGAATAGGGAGTAGGAATTCTTCTTCCTATTCCCCTGCTGTCTGTTCCCCGCGTTACCGCACGCCCCAATTCAGCTTCTGCCGCAGCACATCGAAGAACCCATCGCTCCGCAGCCGCAGCAATCGCACCGTGTGCTCGGATCGGACGCAGCGCAGGTTGTCGCCCACCAGCACCTCGATCGCCTCCTGCCCGTCCACCGTCATGAAGGTCTGGTCCGGCACGCCCACCACGCTCAAATTGATCTCCGCATCGCCGTGCACCACCATGGGGCGGAGGGTTAGCAGGTGGGGGCAGATCGGCGTGACGATCATCGCGTCCACATCCGGCGCCATGATCGGCCCGTTCGCTGCCAGGTTGTAGGCGGTCGACCCGGTCGGCGTCGACACGATCACCCCGTCCGCGCGGAACGACATCGCGAGTTGCTCGCCCAGCAGCACGCGAAAGTCGCCCATGCGCGCAATCGCGCCCTTCGACACCACAATGTCGTTCAGCGCCTCGTAACCCCGGAACAGCTGCCCCTCGCGCAGGATGTCCACGTGCAGCATGGCGCGCGTTTCGATGTGGCACGCGCCGCAGGTCCATCCCTCCAGGTTGGAGAAGAGCTCGCTCAGCCGCACCTCGGTCAGGAAGCCCAGCGATCCCAGGTTGACGCTCAGGATCGGCACCTTGTTCTTTGCGAAGACGCGCGCCGCCGCCAGCAGCGTGCCGTCGCCGCCCAGCACAATCGCCAGCTCCGGATTCTCCATCGGCATATCGTGCCGCGGCACGATGCGCGCGCTCTGCACGTACGTACCGCTCACCGGATCGAGAATCGGCTCAATCCCCCGCGCCCGTGTCCAAAGCACCAGCTCGTTCAGGATCGGAGCCAGATCCGGCTTCTGCGGCTTCGAAATCACGGCAATCGTGCGCATCGGTCTCTCAGTGTAAATGGAGACGCCGGCAGGCAAGTCAGCAAGCTGGCAGTAGGCCAGAGGACGAAACGCCCCGGAATACTCTTGTATGACGACTGCAGCCTTGGGAATCTTGCCGCGATGCCCACTCGATCTTGCGCGCCAAATGTACCATCACGCAGAACTCCGATTTTTGAAACCGTGATAGCGGCGGGAGCGTAGCTTGCTACGAGGCGGAGGATCGAATGCGATTAGAAATCGAAAACGCTGAAGCGGACAAAACGCAACGGACATATGCGAGACTTGCCGGCTTTTTGTTTCTTGGCGTGATCATCCTTGCTCTCGGCAGCGGTTTCATCCTCTCTCACGTCGCGGGAAGTGGAACCTTCGTAGAAACAGCAAAGAGAATCGCCGCATCGGAACACCTATATCGAGCGGCCCTCGCCGGCGCGGTGATTGTGAGTTTGAGCAGCGCCCTGCTTGCTTTCGCCCTGTATGCAACGCTGAAGCCTGTCAACAGTTTGCTGGCTCAACTCGCGATGATCTTCAGCTTGGGAGATTCATTCCTGGCATTGGTCGTGCGGATGTGCAGCTTCGTGAGAGTGCATCTTTACGTCTCCGCACAAAGCGTTGGGGACGGGACAGTCGCCGCTCAGGCTTTGGCGGACCTGATGCGCACTATTGCCGATGCCACGGAGAACCTCGGCGGTATTTCTTTCGGCATAGGCTTGCTCCTTTTCTTTTATCTATTTTTTAAATCGAGGTATATCCCGAGAGCTCTGTCTGCATTCGGCCTGGCTGCCTCGCTGATCTGGATAGGCGGGTACTTTGGCAGGTTGGTATTCACGGAACAGCACGAGTTGTTTCAATACATCTGTTTTCCGCCGATGGTCTTGGCGGATGTCACAACCGGCCTTTACCTGATGCTGTTTGCGGTGAAGACCGGGGTCCGTGGCGATCAGCCTGCTCAGCGGCCGGCATTCCCCGGCTAGGTATCGGATGACGAAATCGACCTGAACACCCCGAAATCCTCGCCGATCGACTCGCCAACTCGTTTTCACTTCCCCCACCGCGCATGTAGCAGAAACTCCCGGTTCCCCTCCGCGCCCAGCACCGGCGACTCCGTCACCTCTATCGCCGCGCCGCCCAGCTCCGCCACCGCGGCGCGCACTCGCTGCACCGCCAGCCGATGCGCCTCCGGATCGCGCACGATCCCACCCTTGCCCACATGCTCGCGTCCCGCTTCAAACTGCGGCTTCACCAGCACCACCGCCTCGGTTAACGCGGCGCGCATCGCGCGGATCACGGCTGGCAACACCAGCGTTGCCGAGATGAACGAGACATCCATCGCGAGAAACGTAATCGGAGCTTCGGAAAACGTAACCGTAAAGACTATCTGTTCCGGTTTCAGATGCCGCGCGTTCGTCCGCTCCAGCAGCATCACCCGCGGATCGACGCGCAGTTTGTGCGCAATCTGTCCATAGCCCGTGTCAATGGCCACCACCGCCGCCGCGCCGTGCTGCAGCATGCAATCGGTAAATCCACCGGTGGACGCGCCCACATCCGCGCAGGTCCGTCCCTTCAGCTCGATCTGCCAATGCGCCAGCGCCGCCTCCAGCTTCAGCCCGCCGCGGCTTACATAGCGCAGATCGTCGCCCAGCAGGCGCACCGTCGCATCCTGGCCCACGCCCGCTCCCGGCTTCTCCACCTTCTGCTCATTCACCAGGACGCGCCCCGCCAGGATCAGCGCCTGCGCCCGCTCCCGCGTCGGCGCCAGTCCGTGCTCCACTAAAAACTTGTCAAGCCGCGCTTTCATCGGCATCCATCCCCATCCAACCGGCCCGAGGGGGAATGCCCTCTATCAAGTGACAGCTCGCAACCGCGTTCCGTATGATGAGCCAGCGTCGCCCGCATGTCTGAATCCCCTTCAAATCCGAAGCCCTCCGATAACCGTACATCGAACAGCAAAACGGAGATCGGATCCGTCGACGATACGGCACTGTTGACACGCATGGGGCGCCACGATGAGAAGGCCATGGAAGAGATCTTCCGGCGCTATAGCGGACCCGTCTATTCGGTAGCGCTTCGCGTCCTGCATGACAGCGGGCAGGCCGAGGATGTGTTGCAGGAGGTCTTCCTGCAGCTTTGGCGCAATCCGGATGTCTTCGTTCAGGATCGCGGTTCTCTCGGTGCGTGGCTGGTGGTCGTCGCCCGCAACCGGTCGATCGACCGGTTGCGCCGGCGCAAGCCATCCGATTCCGTCGAAGACGTCATCCTCGCCTCACCGGTCGACGTAGCCGGCGAGGCGGAGCGGAACATCATGATGGAGAAGGTGCGCCGGGTCATCGCCGATCTGCCCGTGGAGCAGAGGAAGAGTCTCGAGCTTGCGTACTTTGAAGGATTGAGCCACCGCGAGATCGCCCTCCGTACCGGCGATCCCCTGGGCACGGTGAAAACGAGGATTCGTCAGGCATTGATTGGTTTGCGAAAGGCATTCGAAGCATGAACGACAGCGACGCCAATCCGGTTCCTGTTT
>DASQRJ010000047.1:0-4411 GCA_035642955.1 Acidobacteriaceae bacterium | reverse complement strand
CGACTCGCCGTGCGCTAGAGTTCCATCGCGTACTGCGCATTCAGAAGCCCCAGCGCCGGCTGGGCTTGCTCCTCGCTGGCCAGCGCCAGCACCAGCCGCTCCAGCACCAGCCGCTTGTCCGGCGGCGACGAACGCAGCTCCAGATCCGCGCGCGCGATGAGCCGGAGCGCGCGTGTCAGCTCGCGGCGGCTCTTGTAGCGGCGCGCCTGGCGGATGAGATCTTCCGCGGCAAACGGCGGCATGCGGAAACCCTGCCACAACGCCTGCCAGATAGCGCGGGAGTCGCGCACATTCTTCTCCAGGATCACCAGCATCTGACGGAAGGTCCGCGCCAGCATGTAGAGATGTCCGATTGCCGACTCCTCGCCGCCGTCGGAGGCGTTGAGCAGACCCTGCAGCAGAGCAAGAGCGCGTGGGCGGTCCTTGGACGAGATAGCATCCGTCAGTTCATAGAGGGAGCGCTGCTTCGCGCCCAGCACCATGGTCTCCACATCGCCAAGTGTGATGCTGCGCCGCTCGCCGACAAAGAGCACCAGCTTTTCGAGCTCGCTCGCCATCAGCATCAGGTCCGCGCCAAGCGCATCGGCGAGTTCGCGGGCAGCGTCCACTTCGAGCGTGCTTCCGCGTTTCTCCGCCTCGGCGACCAGCCAACGGATCGCGTCGCTCTCTTCTACGCGGACCAGCTCCACCATGCCGCACCAGTCGCCCAGCGTCTCGCGGATCCGCTCATAGCGATCCTTGTCCTGCATATCCATGCGGCGCAGGTCGGCGGGAAGGTGGAGATGGTCGGCAACGAAAACCAGCAGCGCCTGCGGATTCGGCGAGCGCCCGTAGGCATCGAGCGCGGCGAATTCGTCTTTCTTCGCGCCGCGCGTGTAGAGCGTCTTGATGTTGCGTAGAAAGAGCACCTGGAAGGGCGCCATCAGCGAAGGCGTCTGCGCGCGATCGAGCGCTTCGAAGATGCTGGTCTCGGCCAGATCGATCTCGGCCAGGGCGAAGTCTCGCATGGCGGGCCCGGTTCCGGCGTCGACCAGCACATCGAGAATTGCCCGGCGGCAGCGCTCGTAGAGATAAGCCTCATCGCCGAGCAGCACGTAGCCGGGTCGCAAAGGACCGCCATTGCGGGAGGCTTCGATCTCCGCTAGGAAACGATCCGAAGAGGCGAAGCTGCGCAGCCCGCTAGCCATGGGTACGGTCCCGGTGCTGTTCTATGGCGCTCAGAAGGACTCCAGCATATCGCTCACCAGCGACTGGGCAAAGTCTCTGGAGAGGCGCGCCACGGCCGGGGAATCTTCCTGCACAAATGTGCCCAGGTCCGAGGTGGCTTCGTACTGCTGATGAAAGATGTATCCGTCGTGCCGGTAGAGCACGCGTCCATCACGATCCGTCAGCGATACGCTCGCGGTCAGAGTGATCAGGTAGCTGGATGACTGACCGCTGGTTACGTTGTAGGTGTACGGCACGATCGTCTCGCTGAGAACCGTGCCCTTCAAGACTGCGTCCGCATCGCCTGCATCCTCACGGGGCAGCACACGGAACTTGGTCCGTGTGTTCAGCTCATGCACCGTCGCCTGAGTCAGCGCGACCTCCGTATTCGAAAACTGCGTACGGTTTTCAAAGAATGGCACCGCGACGGTATGCACATCCTCCGGGATATGCGCCGCCGAGCCCACGGTGTGATAGCCGCAGCCGATCGCGAACAACAAGAATCCTGATGGGGAAAGCAATCGGAGGGCGTAGCGCATTGAGCCTATTCTCGCAGAGTGGCCGGCGTGCAAAAGAAGACGGCCACTCCGGATTGATCTCTGGAGTGGCCGTCTGGTTGCGTTTCTAGCAAAAACTGCTATGCGGGTGAAGGGCTGCCTTCCGGGAAGCCCGCCCCGCGGCCTGGTTCCGGCTTGAGGACCTTTACCTCTGGATCGCCGCTGGCCGAGCCATTGGACGGTGGATTGAGCGGTGGCAGCTCGCGCCCTTCGATGAGCATCTTGATCTCGTCCCCATTGATCGTCTCGCGCTCCAGCAGAGCGGTCGCGAGCCGGTGCATGATGGGTTGGTTCTGGTCCAGGATGCTGTACGCCGACTGGTAGCCGGAGTCCACCAGGCTGCGTACCTCGCTGTCGATCTGCCGTGCCGTCTCTTCCGAAAAATCGCGATGCTGTGAAATCTCGCGGCCCAGGAAGATCTGCTCCTCCTTCTTGCCGAAGGTGAGCGGACCAAGCCGGCTCATGCCATACTCGCAGACCATCTTGCGTGCGAGTTCCGATGCCCGCTCGATGTCGTTGCCGGCACCGGTGGTCATCTGCTTGAGGTAGATCTCCTCGGCGCAGCGTCCGCCCATCAGGATGGCAAGCTGCGTCTCCAGATAGTCCTTGGTGACGGTGTGCTTGTCGTCCGTAGGAAGCTGCATGGTGACGCCCAGCGCCATGCCCCGGGGAATGATCGTGACCTTGTGCAGAGGATCGGCATGTTCGCGCATGGCGGCGACCAGCGCATGGCCGGCCTCGTGATACGCGGTGACGCGCTTTTCCTCATCCGTCAGCAGCATGGACTTGCGCTCGGCGCCCATCAGGACCTTGTCCTTGGCCAGCTCAAAGTCGTACATATGCACGGCCTTGCGATTGGAGCGGGCAGCCGTCAATGCAGCCTCGTTCACCATGTTCGCCAAGTCGGCGCCGGTGAAGCCCGGTGTGCCGCGGGCCAGCACGCGGAGATCGACATCGTCCGCGATCGGCACCTTCTTCGAGTGCACACGCAGCACCTCTTCACGGCCGCGCACATCGGGACGCCCGACCACCACGCGGCGATCGAAGCGGCCCGGACGCAGAAGCGCCGGATCGAGCACGTCCGGCCGGTTTGTGGCAGCCACCAGGATGACGCCGTCGTTGGACTCGAAGCCGTCCATCTCCACTAGCAACTGGTTCAGCGTCTGCTCACGCTCATCGTGACCGCCGCCCAGACCGGCACCGCGATGGCGCCCGACTGCGTCGATCTCGTCGATGAAGATGATACACGGCGCATTCTTCTTGCCCTGCTCGAAGAGGTCGCGCACGCGGCTTGCGCCGACGCCGACGAACATCTCCACGAAGTCCGAACCGGAGATGGAGAAGAACGGGACATTCGCTTCTCCCGCGACCGCGCGCGCCAGCAGCGTCTTGCCTGTGCCCGGAGGCCCGATCAGCAGTACGCCCTTGGGAATGCGGCCACCTAACTTCTGGAACTTCTGCGCCTCGCGCAGGAATTCGATGATCTCCTTCAGCTCTTCCTTGGCCTCATCCACCCCGGCGACATCTTTGAATGTCACCTTCTTCTGCTGCATGGAGAGCAGGCGCGCCCGGCTCTTGCCGAAGGACAGCGCCTTGTTTCCGCCGCTCTGCATCTGGCGGATCATGAAGTACCACACCGCGCCAATGATCAGGATCGGCGAGAGCTGCAGCAGGATGGGCCACCACGCGTTGCCCTGCGTGTCTTTCACCGTGATCGAGACCTTGTTGTCCTGCAGGGTCTTGTACATGTCCGGATAGTTGGCCGGAATGGTGGTGTGGAAGCCGTTGTCCTTGTTGTTGCGGAAGTGCCCGGTCACCGTGCTGTTGGTGACGGTCACGTCCTGTACCTGCCCCTGGCGCGCATCGTCCATGAACGTGGAGAAGGAAATCTCCTGGTCCTTGCCATTGCTCGTGCTCTTCTGGACGATCTGCCAGAGCAATACCAGGCAGGCCAGAATGAATACCCAGAAGAGAATCGATTTGACCGTCGAATTCACGAAAAAAACCTCATTTCTCTCATGCCACGGAAGCAGCGCCTAAGAATACGCAGATTGCCGAGGAATCTGTTCCCCGTAAGAGCAATCCAAGACGTTTCCTTAGGAATTAGACGTGCGAGGCCAGTCTTCGGTGCAACTTCCGGCTTTCGCCGATCTGCCGCACCAGCAAATCTGATACTCAGCCGCTCACGCTCCGGTGACCGTACCCTGGATTCTACTCCGAGGCTCACCGCGAGCCGCAAGAAAATGCCCTGCTCAAAAGCCAAAAGATGTTACCTAGGTGGCGTCCGGCGAGATGTGAGGTACCGCAGGCGCCTCCGCCTCCCGGAATGGTTCCACCGCCACTTGAAAACCTGGCGTCCCCTCCACTTTCATTCCACTCATCCATAGGATGCTGCTTCCGACCGCGAGCACCGGCCAGACACCGCGTTCCGCCGCGGAAAGGCCGTGCCGCTCCAGCACCTCCTTCACCGTGATCGAGACCTTGTTGTCCTGCAGGGTCTTGAACATGTCGGGATAGTTGGCCGGGACAGTGGTGTGGAAGCCATTGTCCTTGCTGTTGCGGAAATGGCCCGTCACCGTACTGTTGGTGATCGTCACGTCCTGCACCTGACCCTGGCGAGCATCGTCCATGAACGTGGAGAAGGAAAT
>DASQRJ010000046.1:0-5108 GCA_035642955.1 Acidobacteriaceae bacterium | reverse complement strand
AGCTTCCCCGCAGCGTGAGGCGAAGAACTGGTTTGCACGGCTGGTGGGGCGGTGATGTTTGCCGGGCGAGGAGCCTGAGGTCACGTCGGCAGACGGGAGACGTCTAAAGAGGGGATTTCCGAGGGGATTTCCCAGCCATCCGCATAGCACGGAACGGGTAGGGAGACGGCTGGGGGCTGTGCGCTATCATTTTGTTAAGACCGGTTTCACAAATACTGTGCGCGGTCACAGCGGCGAGGAGCAGCTTTCTTCACGGAAAGCTGCGTCGAGTGTGCTTTCGATGTCTACAGTGTTTGTGAAAACGGTCTGAGGTGGTCATGTCCAAGTCTTTCCAGCGGTCGATTTTTGGGATTTCCGTACTTCTTCTCCTGCTTACGGTGTGGGGCAGCGTCCGCTCCGATGTGCGCGCGGACCAGAAAGACGGCGCCTACCAGGAGATGGAGGTGTACAGCGAGGTCCTGAACAAGATCCAGAATGACTACGTTGTGGACCCCAACATGAGCAACGTGACGGTGGGCGCGCTGCATGGCCTGCTGGAGTCGCTGGATTCCGATTCGAGCTACCTGACGCCGGTCGAATACAAGCTGTACAAGCAGCACCTGAGCGAAGGCACGGCGCAGGTTGGACTCAATGTCTCGAAGCGCTATGGCTATGCGACGGTGGTGTCGGTGGTGAAGGACAGCCCTGCCGATAAAGAACAGATTGAAGACGGCGACCTGATCGAGGCGATTGGCGGGCAATCGACGCGCGAGATGTCGCTGGCGATGATCCGTTTGCTGCTGGAAGGACCGGTGGGAACGAATGTGAGCATCTCTGTGGTGCGGCCGCGCAAGCCGGAGCCGGACAAGGTGACCATGACGCGGAGCGTGGTTCCGGTGCCGGCGGTGAGCGATCAGCTTTACGAGAATGCGAGCATTCTCTACATCAAGCCGAACGCGCTGACCAAGGATCGCGTGAACGAGATTGAGAGCAAGCTGAAGGGCCTGGGCAAGGGCGAGAACAAGGAGACCAAGAAGGTGCTGCTGGATCTGCGCGATGTTGCGGTGGGCGACGAGGCGCAGGGCATCCGGCTGGCGAATTTCTTCCTGCAGAGCGGGACGATTGCGACCTTGAGCGGACAGAAGTATCCGAGCGAGACGTTTACGGCGGAGAAATCGAAGTACCTGACGGCCGTTCCACTGGTGGTGCTGGTGAACCATGGGACATCGGGCCCGGGTGAGCTGGTGGCGGCGGCGATCCTGGACAACAAGCGCGGCGACGTGGTGGGTGACCGGACCTTTGGCGAGGGCTCGGTGCAGAAGACGCTGGAGCTGCCGGATGGTTCGGCACTGATCCTGTCGGTGGCGAAGTATGCCGCGCCGGATGGGAAGAAGATCCAGGACGACGCGGTGCAGCCGAATGTGGTGGTGGCATCGAACGAGGATGACGGCGACGATGACAGCCACCCCGCCACGGCGAAGGCCAAGCTGAGTGCACCGCCGGCGGCGAGCGCACAGAAAGCGCAACCGGACGATCAACTCGACAAGGCGCTGCAGGTATTGAAGGCGAAGGCTGCTTAAACCGTTTTCACAAATACAAATACAGGGTTGTCGCTTGCTGTCTAGGTAGGGCAACAAGCTATCGCGAGAGTTCGCATATCCAGTTCACTTCCCAGCTCTTTCCGCCGTCCGGCGAGAAGGACTGTTCCATACGTGACGATTTCGGCGAGATGTTTAACCAGACATAACGCACCAGGATGACGCGGCCTTTCCAGTTTTGCTGATTGAAAAACTCACCGCGATCGCCATGAAATTGGCCGACGACAGGCGGAAGATCGATGGTACCTTTGTCGAGGTCTACTCCGTAAATGCTCCACTGGTGCGATTCCGGGTTGTAGAGGCGGAGCGTTTGCGCCTTGATACGGAGCTTTCTGTCCGCGCTGGTGACATCGAATTCTTCGAAGTTCGCGTTGCTGTCGAGGAGCTTTTTGTGATTCGAGATGCCATCGTATTCGACCCACGTATTCGACCCGTCCAAGCGGTCGGGAAGCCGACGAACGTGAGCTTTCCAGTCGCCGATGAGGAAGTCGAAATCGTGAGCTCCATCATGCTGCGGAGCGGGCGAGACTGTTGTTGAGCTAGGCGAATTCCGGGGAGGCGCCAGCGCGTCGACGGGTAGTGTGAAGAGGGCCGTGCTCATACAGGCGGACAAGACCAACCCTAGTTTGGTCAAACTCATGGCGGCCATGCTCTCACCCGTTTGGAGCCGGTGCAAGGTGAATGGGACGACCGTACGACACACCGGGTGTCAGATTGACCGCGACCTACGCAAGGGATTGCCTGGCCGGTCTGCGCTGGCACGCGAAATGCTTTATCCTCGGCCACGAGAGCATTTTCACTGTTCCTGAATATGGCCAAGCTCCGTGAAGTGTGGCTTTTCTTAGCGGAAAAGCCAGGCGGACAATCGTGCCCTTGCCGCCATCGACAGTGAAAATGCTCGAGCGCAGCGCTGATTTTGCCATTGACCGAAGACACTAAAGCCACACGATCCCGGAAGAGTGCGGGCGGAGGGTTTCGTCCTCCACTGCGGCGGCGGGTGCGTCTCCATGGCCGGCGCAAGGTGGCGGGCGGCGTCGCGCTGCTGCTGCTGGTGGTGCTGGCGGCGGCGGCGGGGGCCCTGGGTGGAATGACACTGGTCTACTCGGTGGACCTGCCGCAAATTGCGGATCTGGAGCGCTACAAGCCGTTGGCGACGACGGAGTTGTACGACGTGCACGGGCAATTGTTCGGCTCCTTTGCCATGGAGCGGCGCATCGTGGTGCAGTACGACGATTTTCCGCCGATCCTGCGGCAGGCGGTGCTCTCGATCGAAGACAAGAACTTTGAGAGCCACTGGGGCGTGAACCTGTTTCGCGTGCTTGGGGCGGCGTATCACGACCTGACCTCGCGCGGGCGGGCGCAGGGCGCTTCGACGCTGACGATGCAACTGGCGCGGAACCTGTTTCTCTCACCGGATCGCACCTTCCGACGAAAGCTGCAGGAGGTGTTTCTTTCCATCCAGATTGAACACAGCTTTACCAAGCCGCAGATATTTGCGCTCTACGGCAACCAGATCTATCTGGGGCACGGCGTGTACGGCTTCGAAGCCGGGGCGAACTACTACTTCAGCAAGCCGGGGCGCGATCTGACGCTGCCGGAGGCCGCGCTGCTGGCCGGTCTGCCCAAGGGGCCAGTGGCCTACTCGCCGATTCTGAATCCGGACCGGGCATTTCGCCGGCGGAACACGGTCATCAACGCGATGCTGGAGGATGGCGCGATCACCACGGCGCAGGCCAACGAGGCGAAGGCCGCGCCACTGGGGCTGCACCTGGCGCCCCCGCCCAACAGCATGGCTCCATGGTTTGTGGAGGAGGTGCGGCGCGCGCTGGAGCGGCAGTTCGGCACAGAGATGGTTCACGAGGCGGGTCTGAAGGTGTACACCACGCTGGATATGACGCTGCAGCAGACGGCGAACCGCGCGGTGCTGGATGGGCTGGCCGCATATGAGCGGCGCCGTGGATGGCGCGGGCATCTGCTGAATGTGCTGTCGTCAGGGGAATCGATGGAGAGCTTCCGGCATCCGGACTGGAGCTTGCCGATCGAGCAGGGGGCGTATTTTCACGGGATGGTTGTGGGTGTTCTGGACGGGCGAGTGACGGTGAAGATCGGTGACGCGCGGCTGGGGATTCTTCCCGAGGGCTGGGAGTGGACCGGCGAAAAGGATCCGGCGAAGCTCTTCAAGGTGGGCGATATCGTGTACGTGCACATCACCAGTTCCGCCAGCGATCCGGTGCTGGAGGGGACGCTGGAGCAGGACGCCGGCGCGCAGGCGGCGCTGATGGCGGTGGACAACTCCACGGGCGAGGTACTGGCGATGGTGGGCGGACGGGACTTCAACCTGTCGCAGTTCAACCGCGCAACGCAGGCGGAGCGGCAGACGGGGTCTTCGTTCAAGCCGTATGTGTATACGGCGGCGATCGAAAACGGCGCCACGCCGCAGGAGAGGATCACGGATTCACCGGTGACCTTCCAGACCGCTGGCGGCCCTTATACCCCGCACGATTATGAGCCGAACTATCTTGGCAGTATCACGCTGGAGAAGGCGTTTGCGGAGTCGCGGAATATCCCGGCGCTGCGGCTGGCAGAGCGTGTGGGGATGCGGAAGGTGGTCGAAGTGGCGCATCGCTTCGGCATCACGCGAGACATTCCTCCGTACCTGCCGGTGGCGCTGGGCTCAGTAGAAGTGACGCTGGCGCAGCAGGTGGCGGCGTACAGCAGCTTTCCCAACGATGGCGTGCGCGTGACACCACACCTGCTGCGGCGGGTCACGAGCGCCGAGGGGATGCCGCTTTTTGAGGACCAGGCGGAGGTCAATGAATCGACCAGCGCAAGGACGGCGCGGACGATGATGATGTTGCTTCAGCAGGTGACGACCAGCGGCACGGCGGCTGCGGCGAAGGCGCTGAATCATCCGCTGGGTGGGAAGACCGGGACCACCAGTGACTTCACAGACGCATGGTTCCTGGGATTTTCACCATCGGTGACCTGCGGCGTGTGGATGGGCTATGACACGCGGCAATCGCTGGGCGACAAAGAGACCGGCGCGCGGGCGGCGCTGCCGGTGTGGATGGACTTCATGAAGGCAGCTGATGCGGGCAAGGACGATGAGCGGTTTCCCGGGCAGGGCGGCTAGAGAGAAGTATTGGAGGTCTGGGTATGGACTGGCCAATCAGCTGTAAGGGTTGCCCGGCAGCGACCGCTCGAAAGTTTTGACCATGCAGCGCCTCGCAGCCCACGACTGTATCGGCAGGTGAGGTTATTCCACGCCGCGGCGATGCCGAAACGATTCCGATGAGCAGCGAAGCGGTCCGGTTCCCGGATAAGCGCCAGGAATTGCAAACGACAAGGCCCGCGCCGTTGGGACGCGGGCCTCGTGTCACTCTTTACGCTTCGGCTACTTGGCGGCTCTGCCCTCGCGGAAGAGCTGGGAGACGGCTGCGATAAAGCGGCGGGATGAGGCTTTGGCGGGGACACTGCCGGAGAGGATATCGCTGAAGTGGATGTCCTTGCCGTAGTAGGCGGCGGTATCGT
>DASQRJ010000045.1:0-6483 GCA_035642955.1 Acidobacteriaceae bacterium | reverse complement strand
CGTCGTCCAGCGCGCGCTGGATGTCCGCCTTCTCGTCCGCATGGGCACCAAGTACGCGCTCGCCCGCTATACGCTGCTCGTAGCGGAGTTCGCCTTTGTCGCTTTCATCATCTTCCACTTTGTCTTTCCCTTGGTCAGGCACAAGGAGAACCTGCCGGTCGCCATCCCGGTCCTCGCTCTCCTCGCCGCTGGCCTCATCAAGCTCTTTGCCTCGCACGACTCCATCAGCCACCGTCTGCAGCGCTGGCTCGACCGCAAGTTCTTCCGCGAAGCCTACGACGCCGAGCTGGTGCTCAGCGAGCTCTCCGATCAGGCGCGTCGCTTCACCGAGGCCAAGCCCCTGGTCGACACCATCAGCCGCCGCATCTAGGAGGTCCTGCACGTCTCGCGCATCGCCGTCTATCTGCGCCAGGGCCGCAGCTTTGGCATTGAGCACTGCATCGGCGTCTCGAACGATGTGCCCAAGCGGTTCGAGGAAAGCTCCTCCACCGTCCGCAATCTCGCACGTTCCAATCAGCCCGCCACCCTCTACCGCGAAAACCCCGATGGGTGGTTTCTCCTGGCCGACGATCGCGAGCGTTCTGCCCTCGATACCCTGGGCGCTGAACTGCTGCTGCCCCTCGCCGGCCGCGACCGCCTGCTGGGTTTCATCAGCCTCGGCTCCAAGCGCTCCGAGGAGCCCTACACACCCTCCGACCTGCGTCTGCTGCAGTCCGTCAGCACCCAGGCCGGCCTTGCGCTCGAAATCAGCGCGCTCGTCCACTCGCTGGCCAGCGAAGCCGCACGCCGCGAACGCATCGACCGCGAAATCGAGATCGCCCGCGAGGTGCAGGAGCGCCTCTTTCCCCAGCAACTACCCTCTCTGCCAGGCCATTCCATCTACGGCGAGTGCCGCCCGGCGCAGGGCGTGGGCGGCGACTACTACGATGTCCTTTCGCTCGAAGACGGCACCCTCGGCCTCGCCATCGGCGACGTCTCCGGCAAAGGCATCTCTGCCGCGCTGCTGATGGCGAGCCTCCGCGCCTCGCTCCGCGGCATGACCATGGATGGCCCTGCCGACCTCGCGCTCCTCATGACGCGCGTCAACCGCCTGGTCTACGAGTCCTCCGCCACCAACCGCTACGCGACCTTCTTCTTCAGCATCTACGAGCCACCGACGGGTCTGCTGCGCTACGTCAATGCCGGCCACAATCCGCCCTACGTCCTGCGCGGAAACGAGATCCATGCTCTCGAGGGGGGCGGCCCGGTCATCGGTCTGCTGCCGGAGGCCAACTTCGAGGAGTGCCGCCTCTATCTCGAGCCCGGCGACCTGCTCCTCGCCTACACCGACGGCATCAGCGAAGCGCTCAACGTGCAGGATCAGGAATGGGGCGAGGAGCGCATGGTTGCCGCCGCCCGCACCAAACTACCCGAGAGCGCCAGCACCATCCTCCGCCACATCGTCACCGAGGCCGATCGCTTCGCCGCTACCGCCCCGCAGCACGACGACATGACCCTGCTCCTAATGAAGCTCGAACACGCCGCAGCTTGAAGTTCGGCGCTTTTCGTCTCCAGGATGGAGGAACACTATCGCAACATCGAGTCACTCGCGGCAGTAGGCTCCGCCAGCACAGATCCCATCTCCCGCGCTCCGTCATGCCAGCGCCAGCGCAGCCAGCGGTTCATCGGCTCGGAATAAAAGCGCGCCACCGCCTCACCCAGCAGACCGGCAATCACCAGAACCCCCAGGAAGAACAGCGGCACTGCCCGCATCGCCGCGCCCGCTGCCACAAACGCCGCATCCAGCGCAACCACCACAAAGATATGCGTCAAGTAGATCTCGTAGCTGCGTTGCCCCGCGCGCAGCAAGGGCGCAAACGCACGCGGGCTGCGCCATCCCGTCTGCGCCGCCACCGCAATCAGCATCGCCGCCCCCACGCTGACAAGACTCATGTACAGCCCTGTACGCTCCGGGATCCACGCGTACGCCGTGCGCGAAAAGAGCAGGCAGAAGACCAGCAGCGCACCGCCCATACCACCCAGCAGCCATAACCATCCCCGCGAAAGCCTGCGTCCATGCAGCGCAATCGCCGTCAGGCATCCCATCGCGATTGCGTCCATCCCGCCGAGATACGAATACTCGCGCCACACCGGGTTGCCATGCGCCAGCACCGAACGTCCAAATGGCCCCAGCACTATGAACGCCAGCAGCAGCGCGATCAGCAGCTTGCCCCGTCCGAAAAATCGGCACACCCAGGGGAAAGCCAGGTAGAAGGCCTCTTCCACCGAAAGCGACCACAGAATGTCCCAGTTTCCCGGCAAATAGCCGCGATGCGCTTCAAGCCAATTCACATGAAAGGTCAGCGCTGCCACCAGCGCGCGTCCTAGCCCGCCCGTCTGCGCGCTGACGACGAAGTGCCGCACATGCAGCAGGTGCAACACGCTCAGCACCGTCAGCAGCCCCAGCAGTAAGGGCGCAATGCGCGCAAAGCGCAGCCGATAGAAGTCTGCAACGGAAACATGCGAAAGACTGCCCCACCGCCGCAATGACGTCGCGGTAATCAGGAATCCCGAGACGGCAAAGAAAATCTGCACACCCTGCTGCCCGTTCCACACCAGCGACCACACCAGTTGTTTGGGAAGGCCACGCGTGTAGGGAACATGCGCAAACAGCAGTTGCATGTTGACGTGGTTCATCAACACGAAGAAAATCGCCAGCCCGCGCAGTAGATCCACGCCATCCAGTCGCGACCAGCTCCGCGCCGGCACCTCCTGTCCCGTTTCGGTCATATCGCATTATGCGATACCACCACTCCGCTCTTGTGCAGGCCGGCGCAGTGCCCGATCATAGGTGCGCACATGCGACGCTCCCGCGAGATCCCAACTTGTGTCCTCCTGCTTGCCGCCAGCGCCGCGCTCGCCGGCTGCAACAATGGCACCGAGAACCGGGATTGCGTCGATGCGCAAAACCACAAGGCTCCCGATTCTTACTGCAACGCCGGTACGCATCCTGGCGCTCACTTTATCTACGCTGGCCGCAGCGGTGGCCACTATGGCGACACCGTCGTCGGCGGCCACGCGGAATCCGGCATCTCCCGGGGCGGCTTCGGCCACGCCGGCGGAGGCGGTGAGGGAGAATAAATGCGCCGCTATTCCATCGATCCGCGTCCGGATTGGGAGCGAATCGTCTCCTCGCAGGGCCTCACCTACCACTCCCTCGAAGGGCGCCCCTACTGGGACGAGTCCGCTTACTGGGAATTCAGCTCTGCCGAAATCGATCGCCTCGAAGCCGCGACGGCGGAGCTGCAAAAGATGTGCCTCGCCGCCGGCGACTTCATCCTTCGCCACAATCGCTTCTCCGCCATGCACATCCCCGAGGCCGCGATCCCAGCCATCCGCGGCACCTGGAAGGACGAGCCGCCCGCGCTCTACGGCCGCATGGACCTGGCTTACGACGGCTATTCCATCAAGCTCCTGGAGTACAACGCCGATACTCCCACATCTCTTGTCGAAGCCGCGGTTATCCAGTGGTATTGGCTGCAGGAACGCTTTCCGAAACGCGACCAGTGGAACTCGCTCCACGAAAAACTCGTCGCCAAGTGGCGCGACCTCGTGACATATGTACAGTCACCCATCCATTTCGCGCACGACGGCGACGAGGAAGACCTGCTTACCATCTCCTATCTGCGCGACACCGCGCGCGAGGCCGGCATCGACAACGTCGCCATCCTGATGAATGAGATCGGGTGGGACAACGATCACGAGTGCTTCGTCGGCCATGGCACTACACCCCTTGCAACGCTCTTCAAACTCTATCCATGGGAAACCCTGCTCAATGAGTCTTTCGGGATGCGCTCGCTCGTCAACATGGCCTCGGGCAACAAACCGCAAAAGGGCCGTACCCAATGGATCGAGCCCATCTGGAAGATGATGTGGTCGAACAAGGCTCTCCTCGCGATCCTCTGGGAGATCTATCCCGATCACGAGCTATTGCTGCCCGCCTACCTCGACGGCCCACGCGACATGACCCGCTATGTGCGCAAGCCGCTGCTCGGTCGCGAAGGTGCGAACGTCTCCATCGTGAATGGCAGCAGAAGCTTTGAAACCGATGGTCGCTTTGCCGATGGTCCGTGGGTCTACCAGGGCCTCGCGCCCGTGCGCTACGTGGACGGAAACTTCGCCGTGCTTGGCAGTTGGCTCATCGACGGCGAGCCCTGCGGCCTCGGTATGCGCGAAGCGCGCGATCCCGTCATCCGCAACACCGACCGCTTCGTCCCCCATCTTTTCTGACGTCGCGCGTGGCCGGCCTAGAATGCGGCCGCCGCACGCTCGGCAACGCTCTTGACACCCAGCCGCAGCGCCGCGCCCTCCTCCATCAGCGGAACGATCTTGTCGAACTCCGGTCCCGAATGCACCCCGGTCAAAAGTATGCGCACCGGGTGAAACAGCTCTTTGCCCTTTGCGCCCGTCTCCGCCTTCACTTCGTTCATCAAAGCCTTGAAACGCTCCGCGGTGATCGGTCCCGGCTCCGCCATCGCACGCGCCGCAAAGGCGCCCACCACCCGCTGCCCCATCTCGCTCTCCAGCAGCACCAGGTTCTCTGCATCTGCTTTCGTTTTTGCCGAATCCAGTGCAAAGAAGAACGCGGCCTTCGCCGGCAACTGGTCCAGATGATCCACGCCCGGCAACAGCACCGCCACCAGCCGCTCAAACCATTCTGCAATCTCTCTTGTTACCTTATCCGGCGCTCCCAGATAACCCGCCTGCTCAAAGTATGGCCACGCCAGCGCCGCCACCTCCGCAATCGGCCGCAGCTTCAGGTAATGCCGGTTCAGCCAGTCCAGCTTGCCGATATCGAAGACCGCCGGAGAAGCCGTCACCCGCTCCAGCTTGAACTCCCGAACCAACTCCGGCGGCGTGAACGTCTCGCGCGTCCCGCCCTCGGCGCCCCAACCCAGCAGCGCCAGGTAGTTCATCAGCGCCTCCGGCAGATAGCCCATCTCGCGAAAGCTGGCAATCGACGTCGCGCCATGCCGCTTCGACAAGCGCTCACGATCGCTGCCCAGGATGGTCGAAAGATGCGCGAACTCCGGTACTTTCCATCCGAATGCCTCGTAGATCGCAACCTGCTTCGGCGTGTTCGACACATGGTCGTCGCCGCGGATCACGTGCGTGATCTCCATCAGCGCATCATCCACCGCAACCACGTAGTTGTAGACCGGCATCCCGTTCGATCGCACCAGCACCGGATCGCTGACCGCCTCTGCCGGAAACTCCACCTCGCCGCGCACCAGATCCGTAAAGCGGATCGGGTGGTTCGGTATTCGTAACCGAACCGCATACAATTCTCCGGCAGCGGCGCGCTTCCGCGAATCCTCCATCGACACCGCCCGGCAGCGCCCGCTGTACACCTGCGGTTGATGCGCCGCCGTCGCCGCCGCGCGCTCCGCCTCCAGTTGCTCCGGCGTGCAGAAGCAGCGGTACGCCTTGCCTTCCGCCAGCAGCCGCTCCGTGTGTTCGGCATAGATCCGCAAGCGCTCGCTCTGCCGGTAGGGCCCATGCGAGCCCCCCATCTGCGGACCTTCCTCCCAGGTCAGCCCCAGCCAGTGCAGGTCCTCGATCAGCAGTGTCTCGTAGCGCGCCTCGGAGCGCTCCACATCCGTGTCCTCGATGCGCAGGATCGCCGCGCCGCCGTGGTGCTGCGCAAACAGCCAGTTGTAAAGCGCGGTCCGCGCATTGCCCACGTGCAGCATGCCGGTAGGGGAGGGCGCAAAGCGCACCCGTGGTTTTGTCGATGCCATACCAGATCGATGCTATCGCAGCACGCGCCATCCGCTTTGCTTACAATAAGCAGGACACCGCACGAGGAGAGATACACCGATGGCCCACATGGTCCAGGATTCCCGCTACAAGAAAGAGATGGAAGGACTGGATGAGCCACCCTTCGACTCCGATTTCGGCAACAAGGTCTTCCACAACGTCTCCAAGCAAAGCTGGCAGGAGTGGGTCGAACGCCAGAAGATGCTGCTGAACGAATACCGCCTCCAGCCCTGGACCCGCGAAGCCCAGGAGTTCCTGGTCGAGCAGATGGAGCAGTTCTTCTTCGGCGAAGGCTCGGCGCTTCCCCAGGACTACATCCCGCCCGCCGGCTAGACCAAAAGCACAGATGGTGTCAGGTAGGGCACCCATCCGAACGCAGCAGCCGTTCTCTCAAGGAACGGCTGCTCGGAACCGATCTCGCCACATTACGCTATCTGTGCTTTTGCGTTAAGCCGCGCGGATCCCCAACTTTGTTACACTCACTGAGGCAAGACCCTTGCCTCACCGTCGTCGGGACGTGGCTCAGCCTGGTAGAGCACTCGCTTGGGGTGCGAGGGGTCGGCAGTTCAAATCTGCCCGTCCCGACCATTGTATTTTTCAGCTACAACCTCAGAGGTCCTTCGACTCCGCTCAGGATTTCGCCTGCGGGCTCCCGCTCCGCTCACGCCCGCAATACGGCTCAAC
>DASQRJ010000044.1:0-3266 GCA_035642955.1 Acidobacteriaceae bacterium | reverse complement strand
GGTGCCATCCCGGCGGCGCGCTTCCTTGCGCAGCCGGACTACGACGGCCCTGACCACCTTGCCCTTCTTGACCTGGCCATCCGGCGAAGCTTCTTTCACCGCGGCCGTGATCACGTCGCCCAGGCCAGCCTTCTTGCCGCTGGCGCCACCCAGCGGCAGAATCATCTGCAGCTTGCGCGCGCCGGAGTTATCGGCGACCTCGAGCATCGATCTCATCTGCACTGCCATCGTTCTTATCTCCGTTCCCTGCCGGCTACCTGGCGAATCTCGTGCCCATACTTCGAATAGCGTGACGATTGCTGCCGCGCAAAACTACGCTGTCAATTCAGGAGCGGCTGCCGCTTCGGCGGCCTGCACCTGGGCCAGCGTCGAACGCCGCAGAATCTCCTGGAGCTGCCACCGCTTCAGCTTGCTCATCGGACGCGTCTCGCGGATGCGCACCATGTCGCCGACCCGCGCCGTGTTCTGTTCGTCATGCGCGTAAAACTTCTTGGTCGACCGTACCGTTCGCTTGTACTTGGGGTGGGCCTTGCGCATCTCGACTTCGACCACAATGGTCTTCTGCATCTTGGTCGAGACCACGTGACCTACCTTTTCGTTGCGGCGCTCGGTCGCGGCCAACTGCTCGTTCGTCATTACCTGTTCGCTCATCGCTTACCGAGCCTCCTTCTTCTTAGCGGTCTTCTTCTTCGCGACTTTCTTGGTCGCAACTTTCTTCGCAACCTTCTTGGCTGCCGACTTCCTGGCCGTGGACTTCTTGCTCCGCTTGGCCCCGGTCTTCTTTACCTTGACTGGCGCGTCCTCTGCCTGACCATGCAGCGCCGCATTCAGCCCCAGTTCGCGCTCACGCGTGACGGTCTTAATGCGGGCAACGTCCTTCTTCAGGCCGCGCAGCTTTTTGACGCCTTCGGTCTGCCCCAGGCGCATCTGGAAGCGCAGGCGGAAGAGCTGCTCGGAGGCCTGTTGCTCTTCGTGCTGCAATTCATGCGGGCCCAGGTTGCGTATCTTATCCAGTTCCATCTCGTCTTCTCTTCCGGGCAGCTCTCAACGGGCTTGCCCTTCATCGTCTTGCCGATCTGTCTTGCCGAACGTCTCGCCGAACTGACACGATCGGCCCTCGTTCCCAGTCCGCGCCACGCTCTACCCATGCGCGGAGTGCATGCCTACTTCTTTACCGCCGTCGTCATCACCACGTCGTGACGCATCACAAAGCGGGTCTTCAAGGGAAGCTTGTGTGCAGCCAGCCGCATCGCTTCCTGGGCAACGTCGGGCGACACGCCTTCCATCTCAAAGAGCACCTTACCCGGCCGCACCACGGCAACCCAGTGGTCTGGTGCGCCCTTGCCCTTGCCCATACGGGTTTCGGCAGGCTTCTTGGTCACCGGCTTGTCCGGAAACAGCCGCAGCCAGATCTTCCCACCGCGCTTGATGAAGCGAGTCATGGCCACGCGGCTTGCCTCGATCTGGCGATCCGTGATGTAACCACACTCCAACACCTTCAACCCGTAGACTCCAAACGAAAGCTCTGAGCCGCGCCAGGCCTTGCCCTTCATGCGGCCGCGCTGCTGCTTCCGATACTTCACCTTCTTCGGCATCAACATAAAAAACTCCAGCTTCTAGCCGCTAGCTCCTAGCCGCTAGCTCGTGAACTTCCATCCTCGCCTGATGCTTTTAGCTAGTAGCCAGAGGCTAGTAGCCAGAAGCTGCTCCTAAAATACCGAGCTGCCGATTTCCTTCGGCTGACGGCGCTTCTGCTCATACACATCGCCACGATAGATCCAGACCTTCACCCCGATGACGCCGTAGGTCGTGCGCGCCTCGGCAAAGCCGTAGTCGATATCCGCGCGAAGGGTGTGCAGTGGGAGACGTCCCTGCAAATACCACTCCGATCGTGCAATCTCATTGCCGTTCAACCGGCCGGAGACGCGGACCTTGATGCCCTTGCAGCCGAAGCGCAGCGCCGAATCGACGGCCATGCGCATCACCCGGCGGAAGCCCGACCGCTTCTCGAGCTTCAGCGCGATGCTCTCGGCGACCAACTGTGCGTCGAGCTCCGGCTTATTCACCTCGACGATGTCAATAGTGACATCGCGCTTGGTGCGCTCCTGGATCTCGGCCTTCAGCTTGTCGATCTCCGCGCCCTTGCGCCCGATTACGATGCCCGGGCGCGCGGTGCGGATGATGAGCCGCAGCTTCTTGCCGGGACGCTCGACTTCGACCGAGCTCACGCCGGCCAGCTTCAGCTTTTCCTTCAGCTCACGCTTCAGCTGAACGTCTTCGATCAGCAACTTGTCGTAGTCGCGAACCACAAACCAGCGCGACCGCCACGGCTTGTTCACACCCAGCCGGAACCCATAAGGATGGACTTTCTGTCCCATACGCTTCCTTTACCTGCCCGCCTTCGCGGACTTTCCCTTGGCGGCGGTCTTCTTCGCCGACGCTTTGTTTGCAGCATTTTTAGTCGCGGCTGCTTTCTTCGCAGCCGGCCTGATTGATTTCTTCGCGGACTTCTTGCCCTTCGCCGTCGTCTCGACTACAGACTCGGCGGTGGTGACCAGACCAGCAGGCTTGCGCTCGGCCACCGCGATCACGATGTGCGACATCCGGCGCTGATAGCGAAATGCGCGGCCCTGCGGGGCGGGACGGATGCGCTTCATGCGAGGCCCGTCGTTGGCCAGAGCCTGCTTGACGTAGAGGTTGTCGACATCTACATCCAAGCCCTGCTCCTGGCTCAGGTAGTTGGCGTTCTGCACCGCCGAACGCAGCACCTTTTCCACCAGCGGCGCGACGCCCTTCTTGGTAAAGGCCACGGTCTGCAGCGCTTCGCCCACGCGACGTCCCTTGATCAGATCGAGCACCAGCCGCGCCTTCTGCGGCGATACGCGCTGGTAGCGCGCCTCAGCTCGAAACTCCTGTGTCTGTTGCATAGCTTGCCTTCCCTGCCTTCAATCCTCTAGCTTAGCGCGGCTTCGACGTTGTTTCGGCAGCCTTTGCCGAGTGACCCTTGAAAGTGCGCGTTGCCGCGAACTCGCCCAGCTTGTGACCCACCATGTTCTCCGTCACGTAGACCGGGATAAACTTGCGCCCGTTATGCACCCCGATGGTGTGTCCCACCATGTCCGGGTGAATCGTCGAGCGGCGCGACCAGGTGCGCACCAGCTTCTTGTCATTCGCCTGGTTCATCGTGTCGATCTTCACCATCAGGTGCGTATCGATGAACGGGCCCTTCTTGGTGGAACGTGCCATCTCTCTCTCCTACGTGCTTC
>DASQRJ010000043.1:0-4821 GCA_035642955.1 Acidobacteriaceae bacterium | reverse complement strand
GGGGTACCGGATCCCTGCGGCAGTGCGCCAGTGAATCCGCCGTTCCCTTTGTCACATACCAGGAAGCGGGTGGGGTTGGTGGCGAAGCTCGCGCTCTGACCGGCGCAGGCAAGGGAAAGGAGGCTCAGGAAGGCCGGAAGGGAGAATGCTCTCAGGAGATTGCGATGCGGCCGAAGTGTCATGGCGGAGTTTGAAAGCAGGATACAGGCGGCGCGTCCGGTTGCGCGGGTGAAAGGGCGTTTGGCGGCACGGAAGTTGCAGGGGAGTGGCCGTTCGGGCGGATGCGCCTTTCGGCTTGCGTGGTGAGGCAGCTCTCGCGCTCAGGTTTCACAGCGCGCAGGGCTGGACAGACGAGTCCCTGCACGGAAGTGGCAGCGAGGGGGCACTGTTTTGTACTTTCGCACTCCCCCCGCAAATGGTAGACATGGGTATGGGCGGGTCAGTGGCTTCCGTTTCCGCGACGCACGAAAAAGTGCACACCGAGCTGGGCATGGAGAATGCCCTGCTGGAGGTGCGCGAGCTGCGCAAGGAGTACGTCACCGGCCGCGGCCGTCTCCAGCTCTTCGATGGTTTGAGCTTCACGGTCCGCAAAGGTGAGATGCTGGCCATCGTGGGCACCTCGGGAGCGGGAAAAAGCACACTTTTGCACATTCTTGGTGCACTTGATGCTCCGACGAGCGGTGCCCTATACTTCGCCTCAATCCACTTGAACACACTTTCCTCCAGGCAGGCCGCAGAGTTCCGCAACCGGGAGGTCGGCTATGTCTGGCAGTTCCACTATCTGCTGCCGGAGTTTACCGCGGCGGAAAATGTGGCGCTGCCCCTGCTGGCCCGGGGCGAATCCAGCAAAGTAGCTGAAACTAAAGCACTTGAATGGCTGGATGAAGTGGGGCTGGCGGACCGCGCGGAGCATCAGGCGGGCGAGCTTTCCGGCGGGGAGCAGCAGCGGGTCTCGCTGGCTCGTGCGCTGGTGACCGGACCGAGATTGCTGCTGGCCGATGAGCCGACGGGCGATCTGGACGCGAATACCGCAGACCGGATCTTTCAGCTCATCCAACGAGTGCATGCAAGCCACGGGCTGACTTCGATCCTGGTGACGCACAACCAGGAACTGGCCGGGCGGTGCGACCGCGTGATGCGGCTGGAAGCCGGTCATATGGAAGAGGATCTTGCCAAGACGGGGAAACCGCAAGGTGGTCTTCCTGAAACCATAAACGGGCGTGGTTGAGCCCAGGGGCGGAGTACTGCAGGTGAGTCCGGTGGCGTGGGTCGTGCATCTTTAGTAACGACGACTCACATTTCTGTACACGAGTCAGTCAGGAGAGGCAGTGGTGGTCAGCTAACCGGCTCCGCCAACGGTCCTCGGAGGGGGAATATGTTCGAACGCTATACAGAAAAGGCACGGCGCGTTATCTTTTTCGCCCGGTATGAGGCCAGCCAGTTCGGCTCGCCTTACATCGAGACCGAGCACTTGCTGCTGGGCCTGCTGCGCGAGGATAAGGCGCTCACCAATAAATTTCTCCGTTCCCATGCCTCGGTCGAGTCGATTCGCAAGCAGATCGAGGGACACACCACCATCCGCGAGAAAGTTTCCACGTCGGTCGACCTTCCCCTGTCGAACGAATGCAAGCGCGTGCTGGCCTATGCCGCAGAAGAGGCGGAGCGGCTGAGCCACAAACATATCGGCACGGAACATCTGCTGTTAGGGCTGCTGCGCGAAGAGAAGTGCTTTGCCGCAGAGATTCTGCATGAGCGCGGGCTGCGGCTGGTCGCCATCCGGGAAGAGCTGGCGCGAGCCACGCAGGAGAAGGCGCCGACACAGCGGCAGAATCGCGAGTCAAGCCTGCTGGCGGAGTTTTCGCGCGACCTGACTCAGGCCGCAACCGATAACCAGCTGGACCCGCTGGTGGGGCGTGACTCCGAACTGGAGCGCGTGGTGCAGATCCTGTGCCGCCGCACCAAGAACAATCCGGTGCTGATCGGCGAGCCAGGCGTGGGCAAAACAGCCATCGTCGAAGGTCTGGCGCAGCGCATCGCCGATGGCGATGTGCCCAGCTTCCTGGCCGACAAGCGGGTACTGGCGCTGGATCTGTCGCTGATCGTGGCAGGCACGAAGTACCGCGGCCAGTTTGAGGAGCGGCTGAAGACCATCATGAAGGAGCTGATGGAGAACCAGAACTCCATCATCTTCATCGACGAGTTGCACACGCTGGTGGGGGCAGGCTCGGCCGAGGGGTCGCTGGATGCAGCGAACATCCTGAAGCCGGCGCTCTCGCGCGGCGAGATCCAGTGCATCGGCGCAACCACGCCGGGCGAATATCGCAAGTCGATCGAGAAGGACCGCTCGCTGGAACGGCGCTTCCAGGCGGTCAAAGTACCGCCGCCGAACGAGGCCGACGCGATCAAGATCATCATGGGTATCAAGGACCGTTACGAGAAGTTCCACGCGGTCAGCTACACGGATGACGCCATCGAGTTCGCGGTGTCGCATTCGAACCGCTATATTCCGGACCGCTTTCTTCCGGACAAGGCGATCGATCTGATCGACGAGGCGGGCGCGCGGGTGAAGCTGCGCCAGACCTCGCTGCCGGAGGAGATCACCGAGGTACAGAAGCGGATCAAGTTCATCGTGCACCGCATGGAAAACGCCATTGCGAACCACGAGTTTGAGAAGGCGCGCTTCTACTCCGATGAAGAGCGCAAGGAGCGCGAGAACCTGCGCGCGCTGCGCGACAAGTATCACCTGGACGATTCGACGGCCGGCATCGTGGGCCGCGAGGACATCGAGGATGTGGTGAGCCGGTGGACGGGCGTGCCGGTCACCTCGATCAAGGAAGAAGAGACGCAGAAGCTGTTACGGGTGGAGGAAGAGCTGCACAAGCGCGTGATCTCGCAGGATAAGTCGATCAGCGCGCTGGCGCGAGCGATTCGCCGCTCGCGGGCAGGTCTCAAGTCGCCGAACCGGCCCATCGGCTCGTTCCTGTTCCTGGGACCGACGGGCGTGGGCAAGACGGAGATGGCGCGCACCCTGGCGCAGTTCCTGTTCGGCTCGGAGAAGGCGCTGATCCGCTTCGACATGTCGGAGTTCATGGAGAAGCACTCGGTATCGAAGCTGATCGGCTCGCCTCCAGGCTATGTGGGCTACGAGGAGGGCGGCCAGCTCACCGAGCGGGTGAAGCGTTCGCCTTACTCCGTGGTGCTGCTGGATGAGATTGAGAAGGCGCATCCGGATGTCTTCAACATCCTGCTGCAGGTCTTTGAAGACGGCCAGCTCACCGATGGTCTGGGAAACACGGTCGACTTCAAGAACGTGATCCTGATCATGACCTCGAATATCGGCGCACGGCACCTGCAGAAGCAGCAGGGACTGGGCTTCGTCTCCGATCGTGAAGATATGCGTGCGGAGAAGGTCGAAGAGCTGGTGAAGAATGAGGTGAAGCGCACCTTCAATCCCGAGTTCCTGAACCGCCTGGATGAGATCATCATCTTCCACGCGCTCACGGACGCGGACCTGATCCAGATCATGGAACTGCTGGTGCAGCAGCTCAACGCGAATCTTGCCCAGAAGGCGATCACCATCAGCGTGAACGAGGAGGCCAAGAAGTGGATCCTCGACAAGACGCTGGTCGACCGCACGTACGGAGCTCGTCCGCTGCGCCGCGCACTGCAGCGCTACGTGGAGGACCCGCTCTCAGAGGCGCTGATCGCGGGCAATATCTCGCAGCGTCCGGCCTTCCTGGAGGTCTACCTGGCGAACAACCAGCTGTTCTATCGCCCGGTGGTTCAGGACGGCGAAGAGGCAGCGGCAAGCGAAGGCATCCTGCTGTTCAGCTAAGTTGCAAGCAGTCAGACGAAGGGCCCCGCGAAACTGCGGGGCCTTTTGATTTCCTATCGTCTATATACCTACTCGCGTTGGATCAGTTGCAGGCTGGCCGAAGAGAGGTGATTCCCGTGCTTCACGCCTCCCAAGACGCAAGCGACGCAGTGAACTCTACGCAAACAAATAAGGTCCCCGCATGAGGACCTTTTATGCCAAGTGATAGCCACTTGTGTGCGGGCACGGTGGTTGCCGCGCCCGCAAATCGGAATGTCAGTTAGCTGGCGTATGCCGGAGCCGGAACGTTGGCCTGCGCCGCGGCGGCAATGGCCGGCTCGAAGCGTGAGGGCACGCCGTCGATCTGGATGTCGGGCTGCGTTTCTGCTTCCTTCTTTGCCTTCTGCTGCTTCATGGCAATCGAGGGCGAGAGATCGACCGTGCCCTTGACGACCGCATCCTGATGGATGATGAGGCGCGGGGCGACGATGTCGCCGGTGACCTGCGCGGTGTGGCGCAGCTCGACGCGCTCCGAGGCATGGATCTGGCCATCGACACGGCCGGAGATGACGACCTCACGGGCGGTGATGTGCGACTGTGCATGGCCTTCTTCGCCGACCGTCAGGCGGCTCTCGTTCAAGATGATTTTGCCGGTGACTCGACCCTCGATGACCAGGTCCTCCGTGGCGGAGATGTCGCCCGTAATGATGATGTTCTTTCCGATGAGGCTGCGTTCGGTAGTGGCCATGAATCTCTCCGGTGATGAGTAGTCCCGAGATGGGGCGTTTCGGTCTTGACACCCTTACCTTAGTAAGGTGGCGGAGGGCAGACCATCACCGAAAGGCGGTATTGTCGACCCTTTTTGTGCCATTACCAGGCCCGGGCTCCTGTGAACTTCGTTTTCCGTAGATTTCCTGGAGTGGATTCGGCTAGAAGAAGGACAGGCTGAGGTAGAGCCATCTTTGGGGAGTCCTAGTTTGGCTGCGAATCAAAGGTCCCTGCGTGCC
>DASQRJ010000042.1:0-5693 GCA_035642955.1 Acidobacteriaceae bacterium | reverse complement strand
ATCCGGCACTGCTACCGGATGCGACGTCAGCACCAGCGGCGGCAACGTCTCCCGCTGAAACAATCCCCGCGCATTCCCCAACCACGTCCGCCACACCGGCTCATCCACCACCGGATTCCACAGGTGCGGCTCGTATGCGGTGCGCGGCGTCTCTGCAACATTCATGCGTGCCTCCACGGCAGGAGCCAGCGACGCCGGCGCCGCCTCGCGTTTGAGCGCGTGACGGAGCTGACTCTCCAGCTCGTCTAATTCATTTACTTCATTCGGATTGGGAATGATGGGCGACATAACAATGATTCAAACCTCTCAGTTGCGCAAGCGCCGGGCCTTGGCGCGCAGCACCTTTAACGAGCGCTGCAGATGACTCTTCACCGTGGCCACCGGCATCGCCAGCACCGCGGCAATCTCTTCCGGCATCAGGTCTTCCTGGTAGCGCAGCACGACAACCGTACGCGGCAGAACGGGAAGCGATGCAATCATCTGCCGCAGCCGTTCCGTGAGCCACGGATCTCCTGGTTGCGACGCAGCCACCGGCTCGGCGACACCCGGCTCGGCAAAACTGACTGCCGCATTGTCCTGCGGCCGACGCTGCCGACGCCGCGCCGCATCGATCGAGCGATGCACCGTGACCCGCCGCAGCCAATGGACCATATGTTCTTCAGATGCAAGCGACGGCAATTGGCCATGCAACTCGAAAAACACATCCTGCGCTACCTCCTCGGCCAGCGATGGGTCATGAACGATACGCCGCGCGATGCTGAACACCATGGACTGGTGCTCGCGCATGAGCAGACGAAAGCTTTCGAGCGATCTCTGCAGGTGGCCACCTGGAACCCGGCGACCGCGCCGGAGCTGAATTGCTACCTTCACTCTGCTATACGCACGAGCGACACCAGAGTATGCAGTTTTTCACGCATGTCTCGGAATATCACCGGAGGTGCCCCGACAGGAATTTTGCCATCGCCTGGTTGGCTTCGATCGATTCCGGCAGCTTCGGGTTGTACCAGAAGGCATGCGATACCGGGACAATCCGCCATACACGCGCTGTCCCGTTTGGCTCGATGTAACTCGAATTATGCGAAACCGCAGTCGCCGCTGGCGAAGTTCCCGTCTGTCCCCAGCCCGTACACGCCGTCAGCATACCCAGCAGGCACGCAACCTGCGTGACTCGATCCTGCCTTCCCAGCCGCTTCATCCCGTCGTTCCTCCCGAATGGTCCGTTCCGTCAATGTACTCCTGCGGAAAGCCATGGGCGGAAGGCCGCTCATGAGAGCGCCATCGATAAGTCGGCGGTCCGCAGCCGCTTGGCGAAGCGTTTGCGCAGCTCCAGCCGAGCCCGGTGCCGGCGCGACTTCACTGTGGCCACCGGGCGATGCAACTGCGCGGCAATCTCCTCCAGCGAGCGCTCATCGAAGATCTGCAGCAGCAGCACGGAGCGCAGCGACTCCGGCAGCGAGCGCAACGCCGCGTGCACCAGCCGGTTCCGCTCCATCGTCAGCAGCCGCTGCTCCTGCGAGATCTGCCGCCGCGTCAGCGAACTCCCTGCCTCCAGCACCGCCGCCAGGCTCTCGCTCTCCATCTCTTGCAGCCGCATGCGCGCCCGTTTTCGGTGCGACTGGAAGACCTCGTTCATCAGCACGCGGGTGATCCAGGTGGCAAAGCGCGACTCGCCGCGAAAGCCGTTTAACCCCTGCCATGCTTTCATCATGGTCTGCTGCACCACGTCTTCGGCATCCTGGGCGGTCAGCCGGTACTGCAGGGCCAGCATCTGCAGCCGGCCATGGTGGCGCGTGAATAATTCGGAGAAGGCGTGCTCGTCGCCGCGGCGCGCCGCATCCACAAGCTGTTCGTCCGTCTGTTGCATAACTCCCCCTAGTGCATGGCGGCTCCGCCGCGCGACTTCCGCATGACGAATGGAAGCGGCACCATGCAAAGCGCGGCGAAAGCGAAGAAGCGAATGATGTCGATGTAGGACAGCATGGCGGCCTGCTGCTGCAACTGCTGGTACAGGCGGAACATCGCGGCGCTGTTCGCGCCGCCAGCCGACAGGCCGCCAGTCACCAGGTGATGGCTCATCTGCGTCATCGTCCGCAGGTAGGAGGGGCTGCCCCCGGTCATGTGCGCGCCGAGATAGGACTGATGCCGCTGCGCCTGCCGTGCCAGCAGCGTCGCCACCAGCGCGGTTCCGACCGAGCCACCCATGTTGCGCGCGAGGTTGGTCAGACCGGAGACGTCATTGTTGTTTTCCATTGGCACGCCGACATAGGCGAGCGTCTGGATGGGAATGAACATGAAGCCCAGCCCCGTCGCCTGAAAGAAGCGCAGCCACGCCGTGTAGCTGAGGCTCATGGACAGATGAATCGTGGTCATGTGAAAAAGCGCGAGAGACGTGATGCCGAAGCCGAAGGCCAGCAGGTAGCGCGCATCGATTCGGGTAATCAGCATGCCCACGATCGGCATGCAGATGAGGGTTGCGATGCCGCCCAAGGACAGCGTCTCGCCCGCATTCGTCGCTGTGTATCCCATCAATGTCTGCAGCATCTGCGGAATCAGGATGGTGGTCCCATAGAGCGCGATGCCGAGGATGAACATCATCAGAAACGACAGCGCGAAGGTGCGGCTGCGGAAGAGCCGCAGCTCGATCACCGGCTTGTGTCCCTTGCGGATCTGCCACAGCTCCCAGAGAATCAGCGCGGCAATGCTGAGAATGCAGATGACGGTGAAGGTGGTGATGAAGTGGGAGCCGAACCAGTCATCTTCCTGCCCTTTGTCCAGCACCACTTCCAGACAACCGAAGCCCAGCGCCGTGAACAGAAAGCCGGTGTAATCGATCTTGACCAGCCCGGCGCGCGCTCGCTTGACGGCCTCCACCAGATGGGGCGGGTCTTCCACCACGCGGTTGGTCAGATACATCGAGATCAGCGCCACGGGCACATTGATGAAAAAGATCCAGCGCCACTCGTAGTTGTCCGTGATCCAGCCGCCGACCAGCGGCCCGATGGCCGGAGCCGTGACTACCGCGAGTCCATAGAGCGCAAAGGCCTGGCCGCGCTTCTTCGGCTCGAAAGTGTCAGCCAAGATTGCCTGCTCCGAGGTGGCGAGGCCGCCGCCGCCCAGCCCCTGCAGCACGCGGAAGAAGAGCAGCATGCCTAGCGACGGCGCCAGGCCGCACAGGAATGAGCTGATGCCGAACATGGCCACGCAGCTCATATAGAAGCGCTTGCGTCCGATGAGTGTCGCCAGATAGCCGCTGATGGGCAGAATGACCGCGTTCGCCACGAGGTACGAACTGATGACCCAGGTTGCCTCGGTCTGGCTCGCCGCCAGCGATCCGGCAATGTGCGGCAGAGACACGTTGGCGATCGAGGTGTCCAGCACCTCCATGAACGTCGCCAGGGTCACCGTCAGCGCGATGGCCCACGGATTATGCCGCGGCTTCCACACAGCCTGCCCGGCCGGTCTGATCGCTGTCGCCGCCATATGGGAAAATGGTACCACGCGGTACATTAAATCAACCCCGCAGAGCCTGTGGTTCGTCACATTCGCTATGCTTGCTTCCATGAGAGCGAAATCCGCGCGTCAGGCAACCCGGAAGGTCGCTGCACGCAAGCGGAGATCCGCCCGCGGCCGGCCACCCGCCGAGGAAGTGGCTGCCCGTGCCGAGCGCCTGCTCGACGTGGCCACCGAAGTCTTTCTGGAAGAGGGCTTTCAGGGCGCCAGCATGAGCAAGATTGCCCGCCGCGCCGGCGCCTCCAAGCAGACCCTCTACGCGCGCTATCCCAGCAAGGCCGCGCTCTTCGCGGCGCTGGTCGAACGGCGGGCTTCGCATCTGTTTGAGACCCTCGGCCCGCTCGGGGAGGACCGCAGTTTGCGTGAGACTCTGGTGAATTTCGGTTGCGCGCTGTTGAACCTCATACTTTCGGAAGAGGGACAGGGGCTTTACCGCGTCGTCATTGCAGAGTGCATGGAATCTCCCGAACTCGGCGAGGTTTTCTGGAAGCTCGGCCCGGGCAGAACGCGCGCCATTATCGCGGACTACCTGCGCGCGCAGCAGAAACTCGGAACGATTCAGTGCGGCGATCCGACGGACGCAGTCAGCGTTCTCCACGCGCTATTGGTCAGCGAGGCCAGCCTTCGCGTCACCCTGGGATTGAACACCGGGACGCTCCAGACACAGGCCCAGAGAAAGGCCTGGGTCAACTTCGCCGTGGACACGTTCCTGGCGTCGATGCGGGCCGGCGCCAGCCGCTGAAACCTCCCTCAAAAAGCCGGGCGCGCCGTTCCAAAACGAAATGGCGCCGGCCAAACTGCTCTAAGCAGAAACGCGCGCGTGATCTGCAGGCGGGGTCAGCCGGCTTCGGGCATTCACTCGTGCATCGTCTCCTGCGCGCGGCGAAAGGCCTCGTCACTCACGTGCACCGAGCCCCGGAAGGGCTGATCGATGTCGGCGATGGCCACCAGAATCAGCGCGATCAGCAGCGAGAAGAAGGCGACCTGCAGGGTGTTCAGAGTCATGTTGTCAGCGCCAAACATGCAGGCCGAAGTCACCGTCAGCAAGCCGCCGATCAGCAGGACGCACCACAGCACCCCGGGCAGATGAGAGCCGCTCGCCAGTTGCCGCATGCGCCGGCATTCACTCATCCGGCTCAGCTCGGTAATCGCGTGATCTTCGGCTGTCGATTCGGTGGGCGATGCGGTTTTCACCATCATCAGGATGCGCCACATCTCATCCTTTTGGACGGTCGCAGTAAATCGGCTCTCGGCGCGCTCCATCGCCGGCCACTCCACATTCACTACTGTATCGGCGTATGCGCTGGCTGCTTTATGAAGATCCGCGCGTTGACTTGCCGGCAGGCCCTCCGCGAGTTGGTAGACGTTGACGAGAGCGTTGGCTTCCGCGCTGGCGTTCGTATCCGCCACCTCGAAGTTGGTCCACACCGTATACAGCATGAACCCCATGATCACCGCATAGGTCGTCCCCAGAACCGTAAGCTGCCAGCCGATGAGCTCGTTGTGCGCGCGCCGCCTCTGCGGCGGCCACAGGCGATTCAATCCCATGATCAACAGCAATGACCCAACCACGGTAATCATCACCAGCAAATAGTCTTGCGTGAAATTCAGCATGCAGATCTTTTCTCCACGGCGCCGCCGGCGTTTTCAGCGGAACGACTTACGGCCGTGCCACGCGAAGCGTATCGAAGCGTATCAAGGTCCGTGCCCAAGACTATATCCCGCTTGCTTAAGGAATCGAATGAGCGTTTCGGACTGCGACTGCAGCCGTGGTGTCAGCAAACCTCGCAGGCCATGTGTACCGGCAATGGCCGGCGATTCCGCGTCTTCAGAGCCGGGCTCAGGCCGAGCGTCGTCTTCAAAAAGGAAGGCGCGCGGTGAGTATCAGTGCATGATTGTCAGGGTGGTACGAGCTGACCGCGATCTGCTCGCCGAAGCCGAAGGTCAGGCCAAAGCGGCCCGGTTTGCCGGAGGCATCGTGAACCAGCGGAATGCGGCCAAAGATGATTCCCGGCGTCGCAAAGACGGCAATGTCGCCATCCGTGGGTCCGCCCTTGTAATAGCTTGAGTTGATCTCAAACTCCGGCCAGACAAGGCGCGCCAGTCCGGTCTTGCCCAGCCGATATTGAATCACGTTGTTCCAGGCGATCGTATGCCCCAGGCCGGCAGCGTTGGTGATGGGC
>DASQRJ010000041.1:0-3679 GCA_035642955.1 Acidobacteriaceae bacterium | reverse complement strand
TTGGACACGTCCTGCACTGTGGCGACGGCTGGCATAGGCTCCCGCAGTATAGCGGGCAAGTCAGTTGCTGCTGGCGGAAGCAGGCGTGCGCAGGGCGGCGGTCTTATCCGGAGCAGCAGGAGCAGGCGCGGGTGCCGCGCCCGGTTTTTGGGCTGGCGCATACTTCGACGCGCACTTGGCCTGTAACTCGGTGGCGCGGAAGACGCCGTCGCGGCCGTAGGTGCCAATGGCGAGCGCCTGCGCGTTGTCCTTGAAGGTGTCGGGTGGCGGCTCCACGCCGGCATACTGCACCGGCAGCCGCTTGCCCAGTTCCACCAGCACGAACTGCGCATGTGTCCCGTTGCGCTCGATCGACCCGGGCGCCACGTTGCCGGCCACGCGCAGATGCCGCGTATACGCCTGGGTGCCCATGTTCTGCAGCTCACTAATCGTGACGTAGTAGCTCTTGTTCGACTGGACGCCACTCACGGCGAGCCAAGCGATGACGCCGAGAACGACGATGACTGCCAAACCTATGCGGAATGATTGCGAGCGCTGTTGCATGGGATGCTCTTAGGGTAGGCGGTCGGCTGGACAAGCGTCAAGCTGGGGCTTTCGATGCGGCTCATGTGACAAGCCTGCAAGGCTGAGAGCGTCGGCGGACGCCGCTATAATCAGGCCAAGGTCACGTGTATGGGTGAACGCTTCAATCGCGTTCCCGTTACCGTGTTGAGGAGATGCGATGAGCTACAACGCAGAACATGAGAGCTACGCCACCACAGAGATTCTGAAGCCGCGCGCCCAATGGATCGAGAAACGCCGCGCCGAAGTCGAGAACACTGGCGATCGCAATGTCTCCCAGATGCACTTTGCCCGGTTGGGCCGCATTACCGAAGAGATGCAGTTTGTCGCCAAGCGGGAAGAGCTGGACGCCGAGCTGATCCGCGACGAGATCGCGGCCGGCCGCCTGATTATCCCAGCCAACATCAATCATCCCGAGCTGGAACCGATGGCGATCGGTGTTGCATCGCGTTGCAAGATCAACGCCAACATCGGCAACTCCGCCGTGACTTCGAATATCACTGAGGAGCTCGCCAAGCTTCATACTGCCGTCAGCTTCGGCGCTGACACGGTGATGGACCTGTCAACGGGCGGCAACATCCCGGAGATTCGCGAGGCCATATTGCGTCATTCTCCGGTGCCCATTGGCACCGTCCCGATCTATGAAGCACTGAATCGGGTCAAGCGCCTCGAAGACCTGAACATCGACGTATATCTCGAAGTCATCGAGGAGCAGGCGGAGCAGGGTGTGGACTACTTTACCGTCCATGCCGGTGTGCTCATCCAGTACGTTCCGATGGTGGCCAGCCGCATCACCGGTATCGTCAGCCGCGGAGGCGCCATCCTGGCGCAGTGGATGACCCATCACCACAAGCAGAACTTCCTCTACG
Source organism: Acidobacteriaceae bacterium (assembly GCA_035642955.1). GTDB lineage: Bacteria > Acidobacteriota > Terriglobia > Terriglobales > Acidobacteriaceae > KBS-83. Next base: position 2,249 of record DASQRJ010000041.1, on the reverse strand, counting down.
AGAACTTCGATCGTATTGTGAAAGTGATGGCGAAGCACGATGTCAGCTTCTCGCTGGGCGATGGTCTGCGTCCCGGCTGCATCGCCGATGCCAGTGATGCAGCCCAGTTCGCAGAGCTGAAGACGCTCGGCGAATTGACGGCGATGGCATGGAAGGATGATGTGCAGGTGATGATCGAGGGCCCCGGCCACGTGCCGCTGGACAAGATCAAGGAACAGGTGGACAAGGAAGTCGAGTATTGCTTCGGCGCTCCGTTTTACACGCTTGGACCGCTGGTGACGGATATCGCGCCCGGCTATGACCACATCACCAGCGCCATCGGCGCGGCGATGATCGGATGGCATGGGGCATCGATGCTCTGCTACGTCACGCCCAAGGAGCATCTGGGACTTCCGAACGAGAAAGACGTCAAGGACGGCATCATTGCCTATAAGATCGCCGCCCATGCCGCGGACGTGGCGCGCCATCGGCCCGGTGCGCGCGATCGCGATGACGCCATCAGTTACGCGCGCTACACCTTCGACTGGGAGAAGCAGTTTGCCCTCTCGCTTGATCCGGAGACGGCGCGTGCCATGCATGATGAAACGCTTCCCGACGACTATTACAAGGAAGCTGCATTCTGCTCCATGTGCGGACCCAAATTCTGCTCCATGAACTGGTCCAGCAAAGTCGATGCCTTCAATAAGGAAGTGCACGGGCTGGAGAAGAAAGATCTTTCCGAACTGGTGACCCTGCAGGCGCAACAGCTGGTCGGCAAGAACTGAGGCGCTCGCTCCCCATCGCATTGCACCCGCGGTTTGGCGACAGGCGTTTCGCTGTCCTGAGCGAAACCGCGGCTGCTGCTATTCGCCCGCCGCGGCCTTGAGATCGCCGGTTGCTCGATCGAGAGCAGCGGTCAGATCGTCCAGTTCCTTTTGCGCTCGCTCGTGATTGTTCGCATCGATGGCTTCATTCACGCCTGGTATCACTACCGCCTCATATCCCGTGTATTCACCCGGAGCGTAGATCGTGTGCCGGAACCAGGGCCGCCCTGGCAGACCCTGAGGATCAAGGAAGTCATTCTCGGCCTGGCGCAGCTTCGCATTCATCGCGTTCAAGTCACCCGATGCCGCTTTTTGGCGAGCGTAAGCCGACTCCGCACTCTTGAGTAGTTTGGCGGCGGCAGTTTGTGCTGGGGCAAAGTTGAGTGGAGCGCTCGTTTTGCCGGATTTGGTCTCGGCCGCTTTCAGGTACGATCCGATCTCCTTGGCGTAGGTCACATAGTCGTAAGGCAACACATCCGCGTCCGCCATGTGTAGCACTTCGAGTCCGAAGATACGGGCTTGCTGCTGCTCATAAACAAACGTTGGGTCGGCGAATCGCGTGAACCATGCGTAGTTGTCGAATACGGAGTGATACACGCCATATCGTCCGCGCGAGCCGATGTCTGTCGATGGCACGCCAGCGTGTTGCAGAAACGGTGTGAAGTCCGAACCGGAGCCCAGGTCGCCTACGGGCACAAGTGCTGGCCGAGGAGCCTCACTGCGCACTTCGTCCATCGAAGCGGACGAGCCGTCGCGCGGGACCTCCGCCTTCCAGGCATCTAATACGGAGCCACCCTGCGGGCTTGGAGTTTCGGCTGCGATATCGCGCACATACTGTTTGAGCGAAGGCACTGCGGACGCTTCAAACTCCGGGCCGGAGACGCCGACATCCGTGTTGAAATAGGCGACGGCATGTTCCATCTGCCGCGCGTGGTCTTCCACCCACTCTGTCGAGCCAATGAGGCCTTCTTCCTCAGCGTCCCAACTGCAGAAATAGATGGTGCGCTGCGGCTTCCACCCGGACTTCAGCAGTGTGCCCATGCCATGCACGGCCTCCAGCATCGCGGCCGTGCCGCTGTTTGGATCCACCGCGCCATACGCCCACGCGTCTCGATGGTTGCCGGCAATTACCCACGAGTCAGGGGCTTCAGTGCCCGGGATGCGTCCGATGACATCCCAGATGGTGCGTTCTGCATAGTCCATCTTCTCGGTCAGATGCACTCGGACAGCGCCATCACCACCGATGTGGTAGGAGAAAGGAAGCGCACCCTGCCAGCCGTGGGGTACAACTGGGCCGGCGAGATGTTCAAGGATGGGGGACGCGTCCTTATAGGAGAGCGGCAATGATGGGATAGAAGGCAGGCTCTCAATCTTCTGCAGTGGGAGTCGTTGGCTATCAGGCAGTTCGGGTGTAGACGCGACGCCTGGCGTCGTTGCATCGCCTGG
>DASQRJ010000040.1:0-9145 GCA_035642955.1 Acidobacteriaceae bacterium | reverse complement strand
TAGCAGACACCCCCGCCGTAGATGCCGCGCCGCGTCGGCTCCAACTCCTCGATAATCTCCATCGCACGCACCTTGGGCGCGCCGGAGAGGGTGCCGGCAGGAAAGCAGGAGCGAAGCGCGTCGACCGCGGAAAGTTCGGGGCGAAGCCGGCCTTCGATCGAGCTCACCAGGTGCATGACGTGCGAGTAGCGCTCGACGATCATCAGATCGCGCACCCGCACGCTGCCGTAGTCGCTGACTCGCCCCACGTCGTTGCGTCCCAGGTCCACCAGCATCACATGCTCCGAGACTTCTTTCGCATCCGCCCGCAGGTCGGCTGCGCGCCGCTCATCCTCTTCCTCATCCTGGGAACGTGGCCGCGTGCCGGCAATCGGCCGGTACTCTACCTGGCCCTGTTTGACGCGAACCAGCAACTCCGGCGATGAACCCACAATGTGGATCGGCTTCGATTTTTTCCCTGCGCCGGCCTTCGCGGCCTTTTCGCCATCGACATGCAGCCGCAGAAAATACATATAGGGCGATGGGTTCACAATGCGCAGCGCGCGATAAACGGCGAAGGGATCGTCGCCTGGATCGACCTCAAAGCGCTGCGAAATCACTGCCTGGAAGATGTCTCCGGCCGCGATGTACTCACGCGTACGCTCCACGGCACGCAGGTAGTCCGCCTTGCGTGTGCACTTCTTTATCACCAGCCTGCCGCCGGCACGGCTCCGGCGGCGGGGCCGGGGCGGCAGCGGTTTGGCGAGCAGACGCTCCAGGGCAGCCAGACGCCGGACCGCCCCCGCATACGCCACCTTCGGCGCCTGAGCGCGCACGTCCGCATTCACAATCAGCAACAACTCCTTTTTCACGTGGTCGAATGCCACCACTTCGTGGAAAAAGGCCAGACAGGCGTCGGGAAGCTGCAAATCGTCCTTTGCGCGTGCCGGCAACCGCTCAATCTGGCGCGCGGCATCATAGGCGAAGAAGCCGATGGCTCCGGCCGTAAACGGCGGCAATCCAGCAACATGCGCTGGGGAGTGGCTGCCCAGCGCGGCCTTCAGGACCTCAAAAACATCGCCTTTTTCAGTCTTTTGGCGCGATCCGTGCCAGGTGGTCACCGCATGGCCGCGTGCCACCAGCTTGCTTGCCGGCCTGACCCCCATGAAGGTGTACCGGCCCAGCTTTTCGCCGCCCTCCACCGACTCCAGAAGAAAGCACTCGGGCTCATCCGCAGCCAGGCGCAAGAAGGCGGAAACCGGCGTCTCCAGGTCCGCCACCAGGCGGCGGCAGACCGGAATGAGCGTATGTTTGCGGGCCAGCGTCAGGAACTCGGCAAGCGCCGGGAAAAGCGCTTCGGGATCAGTGGAAATACGGGTCGAAATACGGGCCATGGGGACATGCTCATGGTACATGGGCGTCATTCGGGAAGGGCTTTCAGGAAGCGCTTTGCGCGAATCCAGCGGTCGAATTCAGCGGGCTTGGTCAGGCAATCCGGATGATCCGGGACCCTTCTTTACCATGTGCCGAAATTGCTAACTCCCTTAGTTGTTGAGGTATCTCCGCGGGGCCTATACTCATGGGTTTGGCCAGGCCATGCGGGTGTTCGATCTTTTCGGCTCATCGGGGCGGTAACCATGGGGACTTCGGGAACCAAAACCACCCATTCGTAGCATTTCCTGCGGTTCTCTGCATGTTTCATGCTGGTTAGTTCGCAGAGGACAGCGCAACGTTCACTGGAACACTGGAGACATGCAATGCAGACACTCACCCTCGAGCAGGAGATCAATCCCTGGGAAGCCCAGGCTGCTCGGTTCGATTTCGCGGCGCAAAAGCTGAATCTGGATGACGGACTTTGGAAGGTCCTGCGATATCCGGCACGCGAACTCATTGTGCACTTCCCGGTCAGCATGGACGACGGTTCTATCGAGGTATTCACGGGATACCGCGTCCAGCACTCTGTCGCACGCGGACCGGCGAAGGGTGGTATTCGTTATTCCCCCGACGTCACGCTGGACGAAGTGCGCGCGCTGGCGAGCTGGATGACCTGGAAGTGCGCGGTCGTCAACATCCCTTTTGGGGGCGCGAAGGGCGGCGTGATTTGCGATCCCAAGAAGATGTCCATCGGCGAATTGGAGCGCATGACGCGCCGCTACACTGCGGAGCTGATTGAGTTCATTGGTCCGGAGAAGGACGTTCCGGCGCCGGATATGAACACCAACGAGCAGGTGATGGCATGGATCATGGACACCTACTCCATGCACATGCGTCAGACTGTCACCGCCGTGGTTACAGGAAAACCGTTGAACATCGGCGGCTCACGCGGACGGCGCGAGGCCACCGGCCGCGGCATCGGCATCGTGTGCGATGAGGCGCTGAAGTATCTGAACATCCAGCGCGATGGCTGCCGGGTCATTATTCAGGGTTTCGGCAACGTGGGCTCGAATGCCGCAAAGCTGATGATGGACAAGGGCTACAAGATCATCGGCATCGCCGAGTACGACGGCGGCCTCTACAACACCAACGGCATCGACATCCACCAACTCATCGAGTACCGCCAGCGCAACGGCACCGTGCTCGGCTTCAAGGGCGCGGAGGCGGCCGACCCGCAGGAACTGATCCTGGAAGAGTGCGAGATCTTCATTCCCGCGGCGACAGAAAACGTACTGACCAGCCGCAATGTCGACCGCCTTCGCGCAAAGATCGTCTGCGAAGGCGCGAATGGGCCCACCACCGCGGTCGCCGACGAGGTCCTTGCGGATAAGAAGGTCTTTGTCATTCCCGATATCCTCGCCAATGCCGGCGGCGTGACTGCTTCGTATTTCGAGTGGGTGCAGGACCGGCAGGGCTACTTCTGGAAAGAAGCCGTGGTCAACGAGCAACTGGAGAGCATCCTCGCCGAGAGCTTCGACGATGTGGTGCGCTACTCCGAGGCGCACGGAGTGAACAACCGCATCGCTGCGTACATGCTGGCCATCGATCGCGTCTCGTTCACCATCAAGCAGCGCGGCATCTACGCCTGATCTGCTGAGGAGCTAGGCACAAAAGCCGAAGGCGGCGAAAGCCGCCTTCAGCTTTTCTTAAGCTGTTGCAGGCCTCCAACGCGATGGTCCGGCAGCGGATCCTCCTTGCCAACTGCTGCTGCGCGCTTGCATACTAACGCGATGCATCGACCGTGCTTTCTTGTTATCGATCACGAGTTTCCGGACAGCATCTCCACGCGGAAGCTGGTGCTGGAAACCGCCAAGTACAACGTCATCACCGCATACAGCGGCACGGAAGCAGTCGAGACATTCAAGTTGTTCCCACTGGTCAGCGGCATAGTGATGAACGAGGCTGTTACCGGCATGGATTGCGCTTCTCTGATCAAGGATCTGCGCGCCATCCGCTCCGATGTGCTGCTGATCGTTACCTCGAGCCGCGGCACCACGGACTGCGTCCTGGCCGATCATCAACTCGACAACTTCGATCCCGCCTCGCTGCTGAAACTGCTTCGCGAACTGGTTCCCAATCCTCTGGAACACTACCTTTCCGAATAGCAGCTGCCTATCGGGCATGCGGAGGCTCCACAAGCAGAAAACATCGTGAGGCTGGGCAGCCCTCGCACCTGCCTGCGCGTGTGGAGGAGGCCGAACCAGATGCCGAAACCGGGCGCCGAATCGGGCGCCGAATCGGGCTCGGATACGCGCTTGTAATACAAGCCCAACAGGAAAAATGCTTTAATGCTGGGAAGGGTATCTCGGGAGCCTGCCCCCACGCATCCGCATGAATCTGCCCAACTCCATCACGATGAGCCGGATCGCTGGAGTGCCGCTGCTGATCTGGATGCTCTCCGCGAGCTTCCCCTTTCGCGATGCCTGGGGTGAGCAGGAACTGATCGCTTCGGTCATCTTTATCCTGCTGGCGATCACCGATGGCGTTGACGGCTACCTGGCACGCAAGCGCGGCCAGATCACGACCATGGGGATGTTGCTCGATCCGCTGGCCGACAAGCTGATGATCTCAGCGGCGTTCATCTCGCTGGTCGAATTCACGCCCAGCATCATGAAGCCATGGATCGCCATTCTGGTGATCGGCCGCGAGTTTCTCGTCAGCGGGTTGCGTTCGATCGCCAGCGTCGAAGGCTTCACCATCCAGGCCAGCAACCTGGGCAAGCTCAAGACGATCGTGCAGGTTGTCGCCGTGGTTGCGACAATTCTGGCGCATCGCTGGTTTGAATGGCAGTGGGGCTGGTACGTCCTGCCGGTGCGCTGGACCGCCTACACGGCGATCTATTTCATGGTGCTGGTCTCGATCGTCTCAGCGGTGGATTACTTCCAGGCCTTCTGGAAGCAGATCGACCACTCCTCCTCGGACCGCCGCAAGGCGAGTGTCGTGTTGCAGCGCAACAAGAAGAACGCGGCCTCTACCAACTGAACTGCGCCGGAGCGGTTTTCGTTCCCGGGAGGCGCACGTTTTCATTTCCGTGACCCCGGCGGCAATGAACTCGCGGCTTGGCACGCGGAATAAGTGCTAAACGACGAGGCCCGCCGAAGCGGGCCTCGCGCATTTGCAACGGTTGCTGCTAAGCAGGAATGCCTGGCGCGACCGTATGCGGCCGCGTCAGCCGGTGGACGAAGTGGTAGGGCGGCCAGGGCCCGGAAAGCTGCATCTGGCAGTCCTTCAACAGTTCGCGCGTGGTGGCGAATTTGTTCTGGTAGCGCTCCACGCACTTCGCATCGATGAGATGCGAGATATCCAACAGCATCTTGCCGTTGTCCATGGTGCGGCAGGTGACCTCCTCATCCTGGGGGACGAAGAGGCGCTGCATCTGGACTGCGATGGCGCGACCCTTGGTTTGCCGCTCGCGTTGCCGGGCAGCGGTCTCGCGCAGGTTGGAGAGGTATTCCTTGCCGACGCTGTCTTTATGAGTCACCGCGCGCGGCTGCTGCAGACAGCAGTCGTCGACGGCGACCTTCAAATGCATCTCGGCTTTGCCGCGCAGGCGTTCCACATGCGTCGTGTATTGGCGCTGGTTGGAGCGGATGGAGCGGCGCAGTGCTTCGTCATCGGCAAAGACGGTGCCGAAGCGGAAAGGAAGGACAGTGGAGAGTTTGAAGCAGTCGCCGACGACGCGTGCATGGTCTTTGGCGGCTTGTTGATCGAGATTTTCTTGTGGATTGTGTTCTGAGACGATCACTGCGAGATCACTGGCTGGATAGAGGAAGATTTGATTCCCTGAGATGCCGGTCAAGGCTTGCATTGGTACCGGCTTGCGGTGGCGGGCTAATTCAGGGAAAGCTTGCTTTTCACTGATGCAGTAGGCGTACCACGCCATAGAGACGGTCACTCCATTGACGCTGGCAGAAATTCGCCAGTTGGATTCACTAATTCGTGCATGTTTGTGCAGCGATGAGGCGACTGCGCTCGCCCTGGTGCGCCTCAATGGAGAGGCTGCACCGAACTTACGGCACATCCTAGACCTCGCATGATACGACTGGCAACCCGCAAAGCGACGAATGCGGAAGTGCATTCCCAAATGCGGTGTGATGGCGAATGGCTATGTCGTTGTAAACGTTACCAAAGCAATGCCAGAGCGGCGATTTCTTTCGTTACAAAAAAAGAGAATTAAGCGTGCGCGATGTGAAGCAGAATGAGCACGCTCATGGCAGTCACTGCGACCAATAGGAAAAGAGTGGCGAAGAAAAGCCCCTTCAGTAACCCCGCAAAGCTACGAAAAGACTTGGCAAACTCTTGCTGTTCCTGGTGATTGCTCTCGATGCTGGCGGCAATGCGGTCCAGTCGCTCCTGAATGCGCTCAATCTGCTCGCTTTGTCCCTCCACCCGCGACCGTAGTCCGCGGCTCTCGCTTTGCATTTCGCCAAAGTGGCGATGGAGCGAGGAGAGATCGGGGCGCTGCAGCGCCGTTTCGCCAACAGCGACACCCGTAAGCACAGGCAACAATTTGGCGGCGTAGGGCAAGAGTGCGCGGAGCTGCGACAGCGAGCGAAAGTTTGGCAAGGCGAAATGTCCTTCCCGCGGGCTTTGCGAGGTGCGGGCACATGCAGGCTATCATCGTGCCTTGTTCGCCGTGCCTTGTTTTGTGGGAGCGCCGCAGAGCATCGCGTCTTGTCTGTTCAGGCGGTCTGGACTGCCACCGGCGGCGCCGCATGCTGCTGCTGCAGTGCATGAATCACGACGCGGCGCATATCTGCCTCCGGCGCCGGCTTGCCGGTCCATATCTCGAATTGACGCGCGCCCTGATGCACGAACATTTCGAGACCGGGAATGATCGCGATCCCCTTGTCGTGCGCCATGCGCAGCAGCGGGGTCTCGATGGGGTTGTAGACCATATCGAAGACCAGCCGCGCGCGCAGCTCATCCGGCTCCAGCAGAGCATCCAGCTTGCTATCGTGCATGCCCGCTGGTGTCGCATTCAGCACGATGTCGAAGTCGGTCTTCGTCAATTGTTCGCGTTTGAAGGCCTTGGCCTTTGCCTGTGTGGCCAGCTCCTTCGCGCTCTCCGGTGTGCGATTCAGAATGTGGACATCCGCGCCTTTTTCCTTCAGACCGAAGACCGCGGCGCGCGCCGCGCCACCCGCGCCCAGCACCAGCACGCGCGCACCTTTCAGCGCGATCCGGCGCTCGAGTGGCCCGATGATGGCGTTGGCATCGGTATTGAATCCGAAGAGGCGTCCATCCGGTCCACGCACGATGGTGTTGCAGGCGCCGATGCGTGTCGAAAGGTCATCCATACGGGCGAGCGAGGGCAGGATCTCCTGCTTCAGCGGCATGGTCACAGCAAGCCCGGCGAGGGGAATACGCTCCACCAGCGCCAGCAGGTCGGTGATCTTTGCCGTGTCCAGCGGAACGAAGACAGCGTTGACGCGCTCACGCCGGAAGGCAGTGTTCAGCATCAGGGGCGAGAGCGAGTGCGCAATGGGATGGCCGGCAACACCGTAGATGCGCGTTGCCGCGTCGATCTCCTCGAAGCGGTAAAGCGAGCGCAGGGATTCCACGGTCATCTGCCCGGGAGCGGTCTCTTCGCCGGCCGCCATCGATGCAAAGGTGAAGGCGCTGCCGGCGCGCGCGCCCAGCAGGCGGCTCACGATACCCGGCGGGCCCATCGCCATCGCGACCATATTGGTGCTGTCACCGTATTGCTCCAGCAGATCGAGCACCGCGATATTGTCTGCAAGGGAGCGTGCGGTCGGAACGAGCTTGTAGAACTCGGGCTCGAACTGCTGCATGCGCTCAAAGGCCTTCTGCAGGCTGCGGGTGTGGGCGAAGTCGTGATAGCTGAGGATGAGCGCCGCGCCGCTGGCACGGATTCGTTTCCAGTCGGCCGGCCGCATGGTCTCAGCCGACTCGATCTCGACATCGATGAGTTGACAGCCTGCCTTTGCCGCGCCTTCCAGTATCTCCGCCTGCTCGAACAACTCGCCTACGAAGTCCCCGCCGCCCTCGGTGCGGCGGCAGGTTGCAATCACGGTGACGTGCCGGTTGGTGGCAAGGAACGATTTGAGCTTGGGCAGGGCTGCCTGTGGCTTGTTCAGCGTGTCCAGCCGCAGCTCAATGAAGGGATTGCTGTTGGAGACCTGCTCGGCGCGGCTCAGCATTTCATTCGCAGTCGCGCCGGTGACGGAGACGCAGATTTTACCCATGCGCGCGCGAAGCTGGTGAGCGGCGATTGCTGGGGTCATGGAGATCATGCCAAAGTCATGTTTGAACTGCGAAATAGTAACCAGCAAGTGCACTTAGTTGCAAGGTGTTGTCTGCATTTAACCTTCTATTAAGAGGGACCGATTCGAAAATGAATGTGATCGATGCAGCATTTTCCGGCCAGCACGCGTGGAGCCTGGCCCACGCCACGGAAGTAACCCCGACGACCCTGACAGGGCCTACAGCCGATCTTGCCTCAGGGCTGACGGCGGATGCGCTGGAGACTTGGGCATCCGGGCGCCTGGAGGCCTGTCAGGCCAGTCTCGATCGGCTGCTGGCGGCCGAGAGTCGGACGCTCGAGTCCACATGGAGACCCTACGACGATGCCATTGCCGCGTTGAGCCAGGCCGGGTCTGAATGCGGCCTGCTGGACAGCGTGCATCCCAGCAAGCCGGTGCGCGACAAGGCCCAGCAACTGGCGCAGCGGGTAGCCGAGGTTGCGACAGCGCTCTCCCTGAACCAGAGGGTCTATCAGGCTCTGGCCGCGGTGGACGTGAGTGAGACCGATGAGGCGACCCGGCACTACATCGAGCGGACCCTGCTGCTGTACCGCCTGGCCGGCGTCGACAAGGACGATGCGACCCGCGCCAAACTGCGCGAGCTGCAGGACAAGGCGACCCTGCTCAGCTTGACCATCGGGCGCAATGTGCAGGAAGGCGCGAACCAGGTCGAGATCACCGATCTCGGCGAACTCGAAGGGTTGCCGGAGGATTTTCGGCAGAACCATCCGGCGGATGCATCGGGCAAAGTGGTGCTGACGACGGACTACCCGGACTACCTGCCGGTGATGACCTTCGCCGCCAGCGATGCGTTGCGCCACCGTATGTTTCTGGCATACAACACGCGCGCCTTTCCAGCGAACCGCGAGCTGTTTCTTGACCTCTTCCGCACCCGGCATGCGATCGCGAAGCTGTTGGGCTTTTCTACCTGGGCCGACTTCGCTACGGCCGACCAGATGATCGCTTCGGCAGCCAACATGAAGCGGTTTCTGGAGCGCCTGGAGGTGGCAACGCGCGCCGGAGCGCTGCGCGAATACGCCATCGTTCTCGATTTTGTGCGTAGCCAGAGGCCCGGCATTGAGGCGATCGACGCGGCCAGCCGCGGCTACTGGCTGGAGCAGTACCGGCGGCAGGCCTTCGCCTTCGACTCGCAGGCGGTGCGGCCATACTTTCCCTATGCCCAGGTTGAGGCGGGGGTTCTGGCGACTGCTGCGCGGCTGTTCAAGGTGGAGTTCCAGCCCGCTCCGGATGCCGAGGTGTGGCACCCGTCGGTCTCCGCATGGGATGTCTTCGATGGCGATCGGCACGTGGGCCGCTTCTATCTCGACATGCATCCACGCGAAGGCAAAGACAAGTGGTTCAGCGCGGCGCCGCTGGTGCCGGGCATTGCGGGACAGCAGATTCCAGAGGCGGCACTGGTCTGTAATTTCCCTGGCGGGGGCCAGAATCTCCCTGGCGGGGGCCAG
>DASQRJ010000039.1:0-4386 GCA_035642955.1 Acidobacteriaceae bacterium | reverse complement strand
ACACCATCTGTGCTTTTGCACTAGAAACGATTCCGGCAGGCGGCGGGACACTGGCTTCCCAGGTACCACGCCGCGATAAAGAGAGCGAGGATGGCGAGCGACGTCCAGCAGAAGAGCCGCATGGGAAGGGTGGCGACGAGGCGAGTGCTGCTGAGACGCTCGCCCGGCATCGGCTCGAGAAAGATCAATCCGCTGACCAGAGAGATGCCGGCGGCCACGGCCAGCAGTTGCAGCGAGTTCCAGATGGTCTGCTGGAGATCGGTTGCAGGAAGCAGGAACGCGGTGTGGAAGACGGCGTAGAGGGAGAGGATGCACAGCAGCAAGGCGACCGGCCTGGCGAGCTCCAAGAGCATGGTCCGCACCCACAAACAAGATCATCCTACGCCGGGTGGCGGGTGATTTGAAGGCGGTACTGCGCGGCGTGGCGCCGGCGCATTCAGGCGGCGACGGATTGGCTGGCGAGCGGCAGATAGATGGACATTTTTGTGCCGTGATGACGGGGGCCGGTGCGGCTTTGGACTTCGATCCTGCCGCCGTGGCCTTCGACGAACTGCCGGGCGACGAAGAGGCCGATGCCGGTGCCGATATTGCCGCGCGTGGTGTAGAAGGCGTCGAAGATGCGGGGCAACTGTTCCTGGGAGATGCCGATGCCGGTGTCCTCGACGGAGAGGACAACACCGTTGCTGCCGCCGTCGGCGGAAAGATGCTTGACGGCGATGGAGAGTGTGCCTCCGGAGGCCATGGCGTAGATGGAGTTGGCGATGAGGTTGGAGATGACCTGCATGATCTCGCCTTTGCGGACCACGACGCCGGGTGAAGGCTCGAAGTGACGTTCGATGCGGATGCCGGCGGCCTTGCAGCGGGGCTCGTAGATACGAATGGCCTCCGCGGCAATGTCGGAGAGCGAGGTGCTGGTGGCCGCAGAGGGGTCGCGGTAGTAGCCGAGAGTCTGCTTGGCAATGTGGGAGAGACGAACGAGCTCGCTTTCCGCGGCATTGAGAAAGCCGATCTGTTCGGAATCGGTGGCGCATCCCCTTGCCAGATAGAGCAGGTTCACGATGGCTTCGAGAGGATTGTTGATCTCGTGCGCGATGGTGGCGGCCATTCTGCCGGTAGCGGCGATCTTCTCTGCCTGCACGAGCGACTGCTCCAGCTGCTTTCTGGCGGAGATATCGCGGAGGATCTTGGCCGCGCCGACAATCTGTCCGGAGCTGTCGCGCACGGGCGAGATGCTGAGGGAGACATCGAGCCGCCGTCCGTCCTTGGCGACGCGGATGGTTTCGAAGTGGTCGATACGCTGGCCGGCGCGGATCTTCGCGAGGATGATGGGCTCGTCGGTGTGCAGCTCCGGAGGAATGATGCGGAGGATGGAGGCGCCGATCATCTCGTCGGAGGTGTAACCGAGGATGCGGGTGGCGGCGGGATTCCAACTGGTGATGTTGCCATTGAGATCCTTGCTAAGGATGGCGTCGTCGGAGAATTCGATGATGGCGGCGAACTCGCCGAGCCGCTTGAAGGCATCTTTGTGGCGTGCCTCGGCGTCCGCGAGGTCGGCAATTCTATGGTTGAGCTGCTCACGGAGCCGGGAGTTTTCGATGGCGACGGCGGCCTGTGCGGCGATGGTGGAGACCAGGCTTTCGGAGTCCGGGCCAAAGATCTCCGGCTGCGCATGACCGTAGAAGAGGGCGCCGAGGAGTTCGCCCGATTGGCCTTTGACGGGGACGGCGAGATAACTGCGCACCGGAAGATCTCCGCTGGGCATGCCGACGTGGGGGGAGTTCTGAGCGTAGCGGGGATCCTGCGTGATGTCGTGGGAGCGAACGATGCTGCTGCCATCGAAGGCGGGGCCGAGGACCAGTGTGTTGCGCGGCATGGGAAAGTTTGCGAATTTTTCCCGGGCCACACCGGAGACGGTGGAGAGCAGATAGCTTTCGCCGCCGGCATCGATGACGTTGTAGAAGAAGGCTCCGAATTGAGCGCCGCTAAGCTCCCGTCCCGCATCGGTGGCCGCCTGGACGATGGATTCGAGATCAAGATCCCGGCTGAGGAGCAGCCCGGTCTGCACGACGAGTTCGAGCTTTCGCTCGAGTGCGTGGGATCGGTTCGGTCTTGCGGTCATACGGCTCCCTGCGATTGCATCCGGCACAGGCAGGCGGGGCCGAGCCGAAGATCGGCTGCCGATGGGTGGGCGCCTACTTTCTGATGAAGGGAACGGCGATGGCGTTGTCTGGCTGCCCGGCGCATTCGCTACGAGGGTACACCGCGGCGGGGCGCGGGCGGAACGGCTACCCGTTAGTTTTCAGGTACATCCGTTTTTGGGAATGGTTCGGTGGGACGCTACTTCTGGGAGGGATTGCGGGCGTCGACCTCGAGACCGAAGCGCGCGAGATCGCGCGCCTGCATTTTGTAGTCGATCCAGAAGCCGACGCCGATGGCGATGGGGATGAGGCCGGCGGCGGGCACGATGAGCAACACACGCATCCGGAGGACGGCGGCGAGCAGCAATCCGAAGAGGACGAGGCCGGCGCCGGAGCCGAAGAGACTCAGGGCGGTGCGGCGGATGTTGTTCATGGTGCGGACGGGATCGGAGACATCCTCGTTCTGTACCTGACGCTGCAGGCGCTCGATGTCGTCGATAGACATGCCACGGGCGAGCAGGGTCATGCGCTCCTGCGAGCGGAGGCGCTTCTGATCCATTTCGGAATAGATTCCGAAGCAGCCGAGGCCGAGGATCATGACGCAGCCGGCGACGGCGACAACGAAGGGCGAGAGAAAGATGGACGATGTCATGAAAAACTCCCGGCATCGCGTGGCAAGCGGCCGAATGGGTGGTGCTGGCGCAACTGGCGGGCATCGCGCTGTGGTGCGGGCTGGCGTGGCGGAAGGCTTAGTCGTTTTCGAGGAGAAGACGCTTGCCAGCTAAAAGCTGAAAAACTCCTGGCGGAGCGCTTCTTCGTAGATCTGCTTGGCGGCTTTCGCTTTGTTCCTTGCGTCTTCTTCGCGGAAGCCGGCGTTCTCCCATTCGTCAACCTCAGCGACCGAATGGTTCACCGAGGCCAGCGCTTCTTCGTTGCGGATGGCGGCGACCCACTCATCCACGGCTGCCTTGTAGGTGCTCTGCATCTCGTCAAGCTTGGAAGCAGCGATGGACATGGCGGCATCCCCCAGGGGTGCAAGATTAGGCAGGCTTTGTGAACGGGTGATGTATATGCCGGTCTCGTTTGCGCGAGACTGCTCCGGTCGGGATGACATTTGCGGCGCGAATGGGATCGGAAGCTGCTACGGCGCTTCGGTTTTGTCGCTGCTGCAGGAGGTTTCGTAAGCGATGACGGCAACCCACGCGACCTGTTTCGGGTCGTGGGCGTAGAAGGAGAGCCAGTAGGGGCGGCTGACCACTACGGTGTAAGTCTTCGAGCTGCCGGCTTTGCTCCATTGATAGATCTTGCGGGCGGGGGAATCGTGGGTCAGCTTCATCTCCGCGGGCGATGGCGAGCCATGCTTCATGGCGTGTGAGAGCGCGTCGGCGGCGACGTGCGCGGGATCGCTGAGCGCCCAATCGCGGGACGGAGTTTCGGCGTCGCGCTGCACTTGCATGAAGGCGGCGTTCTGCTCATCGGGCAGCAGCATGCGCAGGGAGCACGCCGGGTCGGGCAGATTCAGCTTCTCGTTGGATTCGCCGTAGTCGAGATCGGGACGCGGCTGGGTATCGGGATCTTTGACTTCCTGAATGGCGAGCATGCTGCAGCAGCCCAGATAGCCGAAGCCTCCAAAGTAGTGCTGGCCGGTTTCGTCCGTCAATTGCTGCCCGGCGAAGAAGGTGCCGATCAAAGTTGCGTGTTCGACGGCGCCCGATTGCCCGGGGCGGAAGGGCGGCTGGATGACGCGGTCGAAATCCTCGAAGGTCTGGTTGTCGGTCAGCGGGAGGGAGATGCCCTCGACGTTGAACGGCTGGGAGCGGCGGCGATCGTTCAGCGTCTTGCAGCAATAGACGGTGCCGGAGTTGATCGATCCGCCGTACTCGAGCCAGATGGCGGGCCAGGAGGGGCATGTCGGGTCATAGATGGTGAAGTTGCGCGCGGCGTGGGTGACGAAGCCGGTGACCTCGATGACTTTGTGGTTGTAGGCACCGGGATCTTTCTTGAGCTGGCAGACGGAGGCCCTGACCGGCTCGTCGGCGCGAGCAATTGTAACTATGAAAAAAATAATAAGGATGCACGGCAGGCATCGGAGGAGTGCGGCGAGTTTGGTCGAGGCGACATCCGATGTCATTACTTGCAAATTATGCGCCACCGGGCGAGTTGGTGCATGGGGTAGGACCATCGGCAGCCTGGCGAGATGATAGCCGATGCCTGGTTGCGTGGCCCAATTCATTGAGGACTGCCCGCG
>DASQRJ010000038.1:0-4149 GCA_035642955.1 Acidobacteriaceae bacterium | reverse complement strand
ATGTTGCGCCCGCCAGCCTTCCTATCCCCGCAGCCGATCGCTGCGGGACCTGCCGCCGCTGCATAGAAGCCTGCCCCACCGATGCGCTCGTCGCGCCCGGCCAGATGGACGCCAGCCGCTGCATCGCCTACCTCACCATCGAGAAGCGCGGCTCCCTCCCGGAAGAGCTCCGCGCTCCCATCGGCCGCCAGGTCTTCGGTTGCGATATCTGCCAGGAGGTCTGCCCCTGGAACCAGAAGGCGAGTCGAAGTGAGAGGTCCTCATCCGTTCAAACCCGCTCCGAGCTCGTCAATCCGGCGCTCGAATGGCTCGCGACCCTCACTCCGGAAGAATTCAACCGTCAGTTCCGGGGGTCTCCAGTAAAGCGAACAAAACGCAGTGGATTGCTGCGCAATGTTGCGATCGCCATGGGCAACAGCGGCGAACAGCATTTCCTGCCCCAGCTCGAAGTCTGGAGCAGCGGGGAAGACCCGGTCCTGGCCGAAGCCGCCAACTGGGCGATAGCCCGCCTGACATCCTGAGCGGAGCGAGATCCCGCATTGGGTCCAGTCACCCACAACCCCAGCCGCGAGCGACCCACGGAAGCGAACCCCAGCAAGCGCGCCAAAGGCGCGTCCGCCCGTGCAGCAAGTACAAATGGATCGGCCTCCCTGCGTTGGGGAGGCCGTTCCGTTGCTCTCTTGATGGCTAGGCGCTGCGGATAACGTTGGCCGCATTCAGGCCCTTCGGACCCTGCTGGCACTCGAACTCCACTCCTTCACCCTCATTCAGCGTTTTGTACCCGTTCTCTTGAATTGCCGAGAAGTGCACAAACACATCTTCGCCGGTGGAGCGCTGGATGAACCCATAACCCTTTGCTCCGTTAAACCACTTCACAACGCCTTGCTCTTTCACGGGAGACTCCTTTCACCTCTTCTTGTGTAGGCATCCCGCAAATCCCCTCTGAAAACGCGAAAAGCTGCCAGCGTCAAGGACGCAGGGCAGCTCATGTTTCCGGCTCACATTTCCAAGACTCATTGCGGAACAGCGAAACCAAAACATCAAAAACGGCCTTCCAAGTTCGTGCTTCCCGCGGGCCCGCACCAGCGCCCTGCGTTCTCCTGTTATGGCAGGAAACGCTCCTAAGTGCAACAGAAAATTACGTTACTGCCGTCTTTCCACCGTTCAGACGGCTCGTGCATGACCCCTTGTGGGGAGTGGAAACTCCCCCTCCGGTTGCTACCATCGACCAGAGCATCTTCGGTAATACGGTGGTCTGCGGAGATTACCCGGTGTGGCTTTTCCTTAAAGAAAACCACACAAGCAATCGTTGGACGGCCTACATCTCTACCGAAAATCTTCCACTGGAGCCGATCCCCCATGTCGTTGCTCAGCCTCTTCCCGCCCGGTCTCCAGCCGGCTTCGGCCCGCACTCCAGAGACTTCCGGCCGTCCCACTGCCGAGCCCCTCGGAGCTCTCCGGGAACACGCCTCCCTGGCCGAGCGGGCGAAGGCGCTCGCGCTCTATCTTGCACAAACTGAGGTGCACACTTACGCCTTCAGCGTGGCCGCAAACGTCATTCTTTCGCTCTTTCCCTTCATCGTGCTCATGCTCACCCTGGCCCGGCACGTCTTCCATTCGCCTGCTATGGCAGCCGTGATCGCCGATGAGATCCGCTACTTCCTGCCGGCCGGTCAGGACTTCGTCATCCGCAACATGACGCTCCTTTCCCGCTCCCAGGGCGGGGTGCAGATCGCTTCCATCGTCATGCTGCTCATCTCCTCCACCGGGGTCTTCATGCCGCTGGAGGTGGCGCTCAACCAGGTCTGGGGTGCGGGACGCAACCGCTCTTACCTGATGAACCAGCTCGTCTCACTGGGATTGGCGTTTGCCATCGGCACGCTCACGTTGATCTCCATCTCGCTTACCGCGGCGCAGCACAGCCTGCTCAGCTTTCTCTTCCTCGGCAACACGGACAACGTCGTCTTCGCATTCCTCGCCCACTGGCTGCTGCAGATCTCCGCCGCCGTCATCAGCGTCCTCATCTTCCTGCTCATCTACTGGGTCCTGCCCAACCGTCGCCTGCCCATCCTTGCCGTCCTGCCCGCTGCCGTCACCACCGGCCTGCTGTGGGAGGTCGCCAAGCGCATCTACATCGCGCTGCTCCCCTGGCTCGATTTCCGTTCCGTCTATGGGCCATTCTCGGTCTCTGTCTCGCTCATGATGTGGGCCTTCGTCAGCGGACTGCTCATGCTCGCCGGCGCGCACTACTCGGCATCGCGTCATACGCTGCGCCTCGCCCGCGAGATCGGCCTGGAAACGCGCTGCGAGTCGGAATGCGTCTCCTGAGCGCGAATCGAGACGTGAGCGACCAAAGGAAGCGAAGCTAACAGAGCACGCCACAGGCGCAGGTGCCTGTGCGACGAGCACCCGCAGGCGCATATGCCTGGATGGCCAGTCCGCGTGCGCTACACTCGCCCTGAGCATGCCGAACCTCTTCACGCGCATAGAAGCTGCCGTCCTCAATCCGCTACGGCGCCCAGCACTCTCGGGCGTGGCGGAGCACGGCGCCTTCTGGTCGTCCGCGGTGTTTGTCGTTCTCCTCCTGCTGCGTTTGCTGCCGGGCTATGCCCGCATGTTCGGCGGCTTTTTTCTGGTCTTCGTCGTCCCCGTCTGGGCGGTCTTCAGCTGCATCATCCTCTATCGCTGGCTCATCAACCACGTACTGTGGAAGGTCCGCAACCGCCTGATCGTCACGTATCTGCTGATGGGTCTTGCGCCGGTGGTCCTCTTTGCGACTCTGGCAACCATCGCGGCCTGGGCCTTCTCCGGCCAATTCGCCACCTTTGCCGCAACCTCCGAGTTGGAGACAACTCTCGGCCGCCTCAGCGCTGAGAATCAGGCCTTCACGGTGCACGTGGCCCACTCCATCGCCCGCGCGCCGTCTGTGAACACAGTCGAACTCGCCGACTACGATGCCGCCAATCACGAGATTCCGGGCCGCCTCATGGTCGATGCATGGGCCGGGGATCGCCATCTGCTGCTCATCAACGATGGCAGGGAACTTCCGCAACACGATGCCAGCAGGCCCCTCACCTATCCAACTTGGGCGCCCGACGGGTTTCGTGGCATCGTCATGGACAACGGCCGGCTCTTCCTGCGCGCCGTGAATGAAAAAACCGTTGCGGGCAACAAGGTCGCTTTTGTCTCCAGCACTCCGCTCGATCCTGCGACCGTAGATCAGCTGGCTCAGGGCCTTGGCCTCATCCAGATCGCTCCGGGTTTCGGCAAGGTGATCGCCGAGAATGACGGGAAGGCCACTGGCACTCGCTCCAGTAGGGCGACGCCGAGGGATCTGGCCGCTCAGACCGCGGCCACCGTCAACGGCGGCAAGCTCGCGTCTCCGGCCTTTCTACTGGATCTCCCGATCACCTTTTCCGCACCCCTTAATACGACAGAGTGGGAGAGCGGCAAACAACTCACTAGCCTGCTGAGTGTTACATCGCGTCCGGCGTTGCTCTACGCGCGCCTTTTCGGCACCGCCCTCTATGTCGGCACAATCGTCCGCTACATTCTCATCACGCTGGCCATCGTCTTTGCCTTGCTCGAACTGGTCGCATTCATCATGGCGGTCCGTCTCAACCGCACCATCACCAACGCCGTGGCCGAGCTGTACCGTGCGACGATCGCCATCGACAGTGGCGACTTCGCGCATCGCATCCAGGTGCATCGCCGCGATCAGCTTGGCGCGCTTTCGACTTCGTTCAACGCCATGTCGGAATCCCTGGAGCGTCTGCTGGTGCAGCAGCGCGAGAAGGAGCGCATGCAGAGCGAACTGGAGATCGCGCAGGAGGTGCAGAACAACCTCTTCCCGCAGGGCCAGATCGAGATGCCCGGATTCGAACTGCACGGCGTCTGCAAGCCGGCGCGCACCGTCTCCGGCGACTATTACGACTTCCTCATCATGGGAGAGACCGAGTTGACCCTGGCCATGGGCGACATCAGCGGCAAAGGCATCTCGGCGGCGCTGCTCATGGCCTCATTGCATTCCGCCGTACGCGCCTATCGCTTCGCTGGTGAGGACATCCTTGACGGGAACGGGGCTGCCGACCGGTGCCTGCAGAGCAACCTCACCTTCAGCTCCCCTGGCAAAGTGCTCAGCATGCTCAA
>DASQRJ010000037.1:0-3838 GCA_035642955.1 Acidobacteriaceae bacterium | reverse complement strand
AGCCACCAGAGCTTCCGTTGGCCGCTCAACACCTGCAGGGAAAATGCTCTAGGTGGTGGCGCTGTGATCGAGGATGATCTTCCAGCCGCTCCCCGTCTTCTCGAAGATGAGAGAGAAGATTCCGTCCGAATTCCCGCCCGCGCCTGCGCTGCGTACCAGATGGAAGCGGCCGGTCACCGCGGCGAAATGCGCGTCGAGCGGGTGCACCTCCAGATCGGTGAAGTTGAGCTGGCCCATCTTCTCTTTGTCCGAATAAGCCTTCCGATAGCGCTCAAGGATCTTGGCGTAGCCATGAGCGACCGTCTTGCCAACGAAGGTCGTCTCGGGTGAATTCCTGTATCCCTGCATGAATGTCGCGACGTCGCCGCGATTCCACGCTGCCACCTGCGCGTCGAGCACGCCGCGGATTGCCGTTTCATCCTGCGTGGCGGCGCGCGCCGTGCCCCAGGCGACGAATGTGAGACACAGCGCGAGCGCGAAGTGGCGAGAGAGTTTCAGACGCATTGAATTCACCCCGTCAATCTGTTCCGGCATACCGATCTGTTCCGGTATACCGGCTTCCTCCCGCACTTGCCAGCGAAAACGCGGCCACGCTTCGAGTCTCCGCGTCGGAGGCGTCAGATCCGAGCGAGGGTCTCTAAGAAATTTCATCGAGAAGGTCTCGACAATTCTGGGCTCTACATGTATACAGTGTATACATATGCCGGTGCGCCCCACCTCCGAACGGATTGCCCGAGCGGCTCGCCGGCTGCTCGACAAAGAAGGTGTCGAAGCGGTGACCATGCGGCGCGTTGCCGCGGCAGTGGACATCACGGCGATGGCCGTCTATCGCCACTATGCCGATCGGAAGGCGCTTCTGAATGCGTTGGCGGATGAGGGATTTCGCGAGCTGGCCGCGCAGCTCATCGCAGAGCGCACGGCCGGCACAGACACACGCAGCTTCGAAGCGCGGCTGACGCGCGTTCTGGATGTGAATCTGAGCTTTTCGCTCGAGAATCCGCGTCTCTTCGAGCTGATGTTTCTCGTGCCGCGCGAAGGGGCGCGGCAATATCCCCGGGACTTTGCAGCAGGGAAGTCTCCCACCGCAAACCTGATGGCGGAGCTGGTGCAGGAGGGCATCGCGAGTGGGTATTTTCGCGAGGTCGATGTGTGGGCCATCGTCTTTGAAGCCGGCGCACTGTGGCAGGGACTGATGATGCTCTATCTGGGCGGCCGCGTCAGCATGTCCGCCACTCGGTTTCGCGCCTACTGTCATGAATCGTTAGGGAGGTATCTGCATGGAATCCGCACATAGCTGGAAGAGTGGCGTCACCGCAATCCTGGTGGCCGCGGTGACCGCGGTGCTGTTGTGGTTCGGCAATGGCCTCGATCCCTGGTGGCCGCTGATGTGGTTCGCTCCGCTGCCCGTGCTCTGGTTTGCGCTGCGCCGCCCGTGGTGGGTGGCGGCGTTGACGACCGCGGCTGGCTGGCTGACCAGTTGTTTCAACCTGTGGAACTATTTCCATCGCATGGGAATGCCGGTTGTTGCATGGCTTGCCATCTTCGGTGCCGTCGCCCTGGTGGCGGCCGGCGCGGTATTGCTCTTCCGCGCGCTGGTGTTACGCGGCGCCGTGTGGAGCGGAATGATCGCCTTTCCGGCGGCGTGGGTCTCCCTGGAGTTCGCGCGCAACCTGACCACTCCGCACGCAACAGCGGGCAGCATCGCCTATACGCAACTGAAGTTTCTACCTTTTCTGCAGCTCGCCTCGATCACCGGACCGTGGGGCATGAGCTTCCTGCTCTGGTGCGTTCCTGCCGCGCTCGCCATCGCCCTGCATCTGCGCAAGACGGCGCCCGCGCAGGCGCTGCGGGTGGTGGCCACCCCACTCGCCGTACTCGCCGCGGTGCTGGTCTTCGGTGCCATCCGTTTGGCGATCTCGCCCCGCGGCCAGCAGGTGACGGTGGGGCTGATTGCCTCCGACACGCCGGCGAATGTGAATGTAACCGCCCACGGCGCGGACGCCGGCCGCTTGTTCCAGAGCTATGCCGCCCAGGCGGAGCGGCTTGCGGCAAACGGCGCGCAGGCGATCGTGATGCCGGAAAAGGTGGCTGTGGTTCTGGATGCAGAAAACGGCAGCGCGGACCCCATCTTCCAGCGCCTCGCGGATCGGACCGGCGCGACCATCGTCATCGGCGAGGTGCATCTTTCCGGCTCGGCCAGGTACAACCGGGCCCGCATCTATCAGCCGCACCAGGCCGTGCTCAGCTACGACAAGGAGCACATGCTGCCGCCCTTTGAATCGAACCTGACGCCGGGCACGGCCCTGGTGACGCTGCCAGAACACGCGAGCCCATGGGGCGTCGCCATCTGCAAGGACATGGACTTCACTCCGCTGTCGCGAAGGTATGGAAAGGCGGGAGTGGCGCTGATGCTGGTCCCCGGCTGGGACTTCAACGTAGATCGTAGCTGGCACGGTCACATGGCGGTGATGCGCGGCGTGGAAGATGGCTTCACCGTCGTGCGAGCGGCGAAGGATGGCTATCTCACCGTGAGCGACGACCGCGGCCGTGTTGTCGCCGAAACACGAAGCGATGCCGCGCCCTTCGCGACGCTGCTGACCAGCGTGTCTGCGGCGCACAGCGCGACCTTCTGTCTTCTGCTGGGAGATTGGTTCGGATGGCTGGCCTTCGCCTTGCTGCTCTTTGCCGTGGTGCAGCTTTGCCGGATCAGCTTTGCTTCCGTCTCCCGCAGCCGGAGCCGCGCTGTTGTTCCGGGCGGCGGCGCTGACCACGCTTCAGCGTAATCGAGTGGGGAGAAGATGCGAGGAAACGCAGGAGGAGTCCTGGGGGAGTGAACTCAAAAAATGACAGGGCTTATTTGTAGCTTGCGTTGGTACGAACCAGTTCATCGCGATGGGCTGACCCGTCCGTCATGGAACCGAACGCCGCTCCGCCCAGTGGGTTGGACTTGATCGCCGCCTCCACCGCTGCGCTCACCTTGTCCAGGCCTTCGGGACTGGTGGCGACGTAGACGATGAGAAACGCGCCCGGCGCTTCGGTGTGGATCGCCTGCGTATCGACTTCGTACTCGGCGATCGTCCCCGCGGCAAATTGCTTTTCCAGCAGCGGCACCACCAGGTTCTTGCTCAGCGCGTCAACCTCATCGTTGGGGGCATCCGGCTTCAATCGATAAAAGGACACGTGGGTGTATCCATTCTTGATCGCTCCGGAATGCCAGTTGTAATACCGGCTGACATAGATGTCATCCCAGTGCTTGGTAGCGCTGGCGAGTACCGGATTGGCGCCGCCTTGGTAGAACTGCTCGAGCACCGTGATGACGCCCGCCATCGACATCGCCGACCACCATTCGTCATGGGTTTCCCCGTCGGGACGGTGAACCAGGTTGACGTCGCTGCCGAAGCCCACAATCGTGCCGTTGGCCAGATCTTTTTCCATGGCCGGCAGGGCCGCCTCGTCCGACTTTGCCATATCCGCCCACTGGGCGCGGGGAATAGCCCAGTTGCTGATATAGGAGTACATCGGCGGCTTTTCTTTCACCTCGGACGTCTGCGCGCTTGCGGGCGCGACGAAAACAGCGCTCATGCCAACAGCGCACAGCCCCGCGAGAATGGTCCCCTTTTTTCTGTTCATCGTTGTTCTTTCCTTTCGCACTGCGGCCAGGATTCCATCGTGCTTCCTGGCGCGGCAAGTGTATGCCTCATTTCCAAGCTTGACGGAAATCAACAGTAACCGGGTGGAGCGGAACCTTTCGGACGAACTCCTCCCGCGGCCGCTTCGCACCTTCACCGGCTTACTCCGACCGCAGAGCCTGCGTGGGGTCGAGCGACGCCGCGCGCCA
>DASQRJ010000036.1:0-5870 GCA_035642955.1 Acidobacteriaceae bacterium | reverse complement strand
GACATGCTGGTACTGTCGCAATCAATTTGAAAACTTGTGCGACGATCCGACGTTCACCGGATACACGGTGAATGGCGGCTATGCGGAGTATGCCGTGGCGCGCGCCGACTTTGTTTATCCGTTGCCGGAGGCGTTGAATGACCTGCATGTGGCGCCCTTGCTGTGTGCGGGGATTATCGGGTTTCGCAGTTTGAGAGTCGCAGGCGTCGAGCGTGGAGAGCGCGTGGGACTGTTTGGATTTGGAGCGTCGGCGCATCTGGCGATTGCTGTTTTGCGCGCGTGGAATTGCGATGTTTATGTCTCAACGCGCGGCGAATCGCATCGCCATCTTGCTGATTCTTTAGGGGCTTTCTGGGTGGGTTCGGAAGAAGAAAAACCGCCGGTACAACTCGATCGGGCAGTGACATTTGCGCCCAGCGGGAAAGTGGTTGTGACGGCGCTTTCGAGTTTGCGCAAGGGCGGAGTGGTGGCAGTCAATGCGATTCATCTGGATCGGATGCCGGAATTCGACTACGACAAATTGTTGTGGGGAGAGCGGCAGATTCGCAGCGTGGCGAATATGACTCGGGCGGACGCGCGCGATTTTCTTGCAGTTGCGGCGCAAATCAAGCTCCAAACCAAGGCGACAGCGTTTTCGCTCGATGACATCAACGAAGCAATCGACGCGCTGCGTCACGACGCGATCGACGGCGCGGCGGTGATCGTTCCATGAATTCTGAAAACGCGGAGCGGCGTATAACCCCGACCCGTACGTGACCTAAGGCACGGGACCGATGGCGCAATCACGATTCAATTAGGATAAGAGCAACAAACCGAAGGCATTTTTTGGTTGAGAAGATGACCATCCGGCTGCGAAATGCGGACAGCCGAGGCCACGATGCGACACATACACCCCCTCGCCACCGGCGAGCCAGAAAAGGAAGAAGCTCATGAGCAAAGTTGTACTGCTGCGACATGGAGAGAGCGTTTGGAATAAGGAGAACCTGTTTACCGGATGGACAGACGTGGATTTGTCCGACCAGGGAAAACTGGAGGCGCGGGACGCGGGCCGTCTGCTGGCGAATGAAGGATTCGCGTTCGATGTAACGTATACGTCGGTGTTGCGGCGCGCAATTCGCACGCTGTGGATCGTGCTGGATGAGATGGACCGCATGTGGGTGCCGGTGGTGAATGATTGGCGTCTGAACGAGCGCCACTACGGAGCGCTGCAGGGGCTGAACAAGGCGGAGACGGCGGAGAAATACGGCGAAGCGCAGATGAAGTTGTGGCGGCGGAGCTACGATGTTCGTCCTCCGGCGCTGAATGAGAAGGACCCGCGCTATCCGGGCTTCGATCCGCGCTACAAGAATTTGAGCAAGAGCCAGTTGCCGCTGACGGAATGCCTGAAGGATACGGTGGCGCGGGTGCTGCCGTGCTGGCATGAGATTATTGCGCCGCGTGTGCAGGCGGGGAAGCAGGTGCTGATCACCGCGCACGGCAATAGCCTGCGGGCGCTGGTGAAATATCTGGATGGAATTTCCGACAAGGAGATTGCGGGACTGAATATCCCTACCGGAATTCCGCTGGTGTATGAATTGGACGAACGGTTGAAGCCGCTGAAGCATTACTATCTCGGCGACCCAGCGAAGGTGGAGCAGATGATTTCTGCTGTCGCCAGCCAGGGCGCCGTGGCGAAGTAGGGAACAGGGATGGTCTGGACTTCTCCGGAAGTGCCGGGCCGCTATGATTGGGCGTTGCTCCTGCAGCCAGAGTAGTCGATGGAATACGGCGATGGGTGCACGCCTGCTGGTCGGCGCAACTTGGCAACGATGGAGGCATCGCAATCGAAACCCGCATCACGTAGACTCTTCCTAAGACTCCGGCTCCGATCCGTTGCAAGGAGAGACCGCCATGGGGACAGACCAATCTGCGGCAAACCCACAGCCGCAGGATGAGTTGGCCGGAAGCTCAACTGCCTTCGCGGAGCCCAATCCTCTCCCCGGCCACCCAGCCGCCGGCACGATCGTTGGCCTCTATCAATTAGTGCGACCGATCGGCGAAGGTGGCATGGGCGAGGTCTGGCTCGCAGAACAAAAGGAGCCGGTCCGGCGCCGTGTTGCCATCAAGCTGATCAAGGCCGGCATGGATACACGGGAGGTGATTGCCCGATTTGAATCGGAACGCCAGGCGCTGGCGCTGATGAACCACCCTTCGATCGCGAAAGTCTTCGACGCGGGATCTACAGCCGAGGGGCGCCCGTATTTCGTCATGGAATACGTGGCAGGTATGCCGATTACCGCGTATTGCGACCGGCACCGACTCACGACTCGCCAGCGACTGAAGCTGCTTGTTGCCGTATGCGAAGGTGTGCAGCATGCTCATCAAAAGGCGATCATCCATCGCGACTTGAAGCCCTCGAACATTCTGGTGAGTGAGGTGGACGGTAAGCCGATCCCTCAAATCATCGATTTCGGGGTGGCCAAAGCGATCGCGCATCGTCTGCACGACGGTTCCGTGTATACGCAGGTCGGATCGCCGGTCGGCACCCTTGGCTACATCAGCCCCGAGCAGGCCGACTCCGGCGGGGAAGACATCGATACCCGCAGTGACGTCTACTCGCTGGGCGTCGTGCTTTACGAGTTGCTCTGCGGAACCTTGCCGTTTGATTTTCGAAAGGTGGCCTGGCATGAGGTCCTGCTGCGCCTGCGCGAGGAGGATGCCCCGAGCCCGAGCACCCGATTCCGCGTGCCTGGCGAGAATTCCGCATTTGCAGCGAAGAATCGCGGTACTGAGCTCGACTCACTCTTCGGCCTGCTGCATGGAGATCTCGACGCCATCACCCTGCGCGCCCTTGAAAAGGACCGTGGACGCCGCTACTCCACGCCGATGGAATTGGCGGCAGATATTAGCAGATATCTGAACAACCAGGCCGTTTTGGCCCGTTCGCCCAGCGCAGTTTACCGTGCAGGCAAATACATCCGGCGTCACCGGCTTGGCGTCACTCTGGTGACCCTGTTAGTGCTTCTAGGCGTGATTTTCGCCCTCGCCCAAACCATCGAGCTGCGCAGCATTCGGCGTGAACGCGATCGCGCGGACAGGATCTCGGATTTTCTGACAAACATGTTCAGACTCCCCGCGCCCAGTGAAGCGCGGGGCAACACGGTTACGGTCCGCGAGATTCTCGACAGGTCGTCGGACGAAATCGAGAGAGGGCTGGACCGCGATCCCGTGGTGCGCTCGCAGCTCATGATGGTCATGGCCCGGACTTACGAGAATCTCGGCCTCTTTTCACGGGCGCATGCATTGCTGGAACGTGTCGTGCAAGATAGAGCTGAGCGACTCGGCGCCAACAATCCCATGACATTGGAGGCCAGGTCTCTGATGGGATGGGTCGTATTTCGCCAAGGGCGCGACTCCGAGGCCGAGAGTCTTCTGCGGGCAACCATCGACGATCAGACTCGCGTGCTGGGCTCGGACGATCCCGCCACTCTCGAATCCAGGGATCGTCTTGCACGAATCCTGCTTCGGCAAGCGCATTACGATCAGGTCGAGAAACTCGAACGGGATCTCATCGACATCAGCGGCCGCCGCCAGGGTCCGAACAATCCGCAGGCGCTCCAGTTTATGGGTGGGCTCGCCATCGCTCTGGCCGGTCAGAATCGGTTCGCGGAAGCCGAGAAGGAGTATCGCGAGTTGCTCGATCGCGAGCGCAGCGGCCTCGGACCCGATCATCCAGATACTCTGGCTACCGTTCACGACCTCGCCTCCTTCTATCTGAACCAGGGTAATTATGAGGAAGCGGAGAAACTCTATCGCGAGAACCTGGAGATCGAGAAGCGCATTCTTGGCCCCGAGCATCCGGATACGGCCAACTCCATGACATCCCTCGCCAACACAATTCGCTTCAGCGACAACCGCAGAGCGGAGGCGGAAGGCTTGTATCGGAAGTCGCTCGAGATTGAGCGACGGGTCGTGGGCGCGGATCATTCTTACACCACCGGTGCGGAGGAGGGACTCGCGAATTTGCTCTCCGACGAACAACGCTATCCTGAGGCGGAAGCTCTTCTGCGCCAGGTCTTCTCCGTGCGCCAGCGGCTGCTCGGGAGCGAGCACACAGACACACTGCTCTCGCAGTACAACCTGGCGACTGTGCTCAAGCACGAAGAGCGATATGCGGAAGCAGAAGCGCTGACCCGCAGTACGCTGCAAACGCAGGAGCGCGTGCTCGATGCCAACGACCCCGACACATCAGCATCGAGATCTCTGCTTGCGGACATCCTCCTCAGAGAGCAGCGCCCCGAAGAGGCGGAGTATTTTGCGCGGCGCGCCTTCAACGCTCAGTTGCGCACGCTTGGGCAAAAACACCAGGACACACTTGAAAGTCTTGGGCTTCTCGGGGACGCTCTTACCCGGACCGGACGCTACGACGATGCGAAAAAGTTGTACACAGACTCCATAGGTGGGATGGCCGCAGATCAAAGTTACGCCGCGCGCGAAGGCGTCGTCGATCTCTGGTACGATCTTGCCTGCCTCGCAGTTCGCTCCGGGCATCGAGATGAAGCCTTCGCGTATCTCGGCCACGCTGTTGATTCCGGCTACAACAATGTTCCCTACATGCGAAGCGACAACGCTCTGAAGTCCCTGCGCAGCGACCCGCGCTTTAACAAAGTCGTAGCACGGGCAACGACCACGCGCCGGTAACCTGCACCGTTTTGGTAAAGCTTCAACTGTCGCGAACAGGGCAACGTAGTGATTGAGGCGCGAGGATGGGCCGGCTGGATGCGAATACGGCTAGCCGGCGAAGGTGGAAGTAGGGGCGGGGAACAGAGGTCAGGGCCAGGGAACAGGGTCAGGCAACAGAGCGATAAAGGCTTTTCGGGGGCACGTATGAATCGAGAAGGCGCGTTGAAGGTCGTGCTGGCGCTGGTGGGTGTACTGTTTGTGGCGTTGCTGTATCCCATGGTGGTGTTTGTTCGACAGGAGCCGGCGGTGTCCATGATGCTCAGCGTGTACGTCACGCTGGGCCTTTTTTTGTTGCTGGCGGTGCGCCATCCTGCAGCGCATCGCAGCCTGATCGCGTTCACCGCATGGTCCAGCCTGGCGCACGCCGCCGTGATGGGCTATCAAGGAGTGCGCCACATGATTGCGCGCGGTGAACTGATCGGCGTCGCGGTGCTGGCGGTGATTGGCCTGGTGCTGATCGCGCTGGCACCTCCGAAGCCGGCTTCTGTAAAGCCGCGCCGCGTCGTAGAGCGGCTGTAAGAGATCTCAGCATTTTCCGTCCCACTCAAGCCGAAAGAAGGCTTGAATAGGGCACCCTGGATTTTGATTGGTGCGTGCGTCGTGTATGTACAAGCTGTATGTACTATACTGAAGTACAGGTAAGGTGTGCGTTATGGCGAAGCCGAGGGCGGAGACGAGTTTCACATTTCGAATCGATACGCGACTGAAGCAGGAGTTTCTGAAGGTCACGGAGAAGGAAAACAAGCCCGGGTCGCAGGTGCTGCGCGACCTGATGGCGGCCTACATCCAACGGAAAAAGCGCAAGGAGTTTGAGGCGGAGGCGCGCCGGCAATCGCGGCTGATTGCGTCTTCTCCGGATGAAGCTGCGGTGATGGACTGGATCAGCGACGTGGCCGACACCGAGGCGTGGAAGTGAAGCGCGGCGATCTGGTGACGATTGCCGTCTCGGGTGACTACGGCAAGCCGTGCCCGGCACTGATTCTGCAGGCCGACGCTTTCGATGCGCATCCGTCGGTGACGGTGCTGTCGCTGACTTCGGAGATTCATCCTACACCGCTGTTTCGAGTGACGGTGCAGCCGGGCAAGGAGACGGGGCTGCGCCGGGTTTCTCAGGTAATGGTGGATAAGATCACGACCGTTCCGCGAGC
>DASQRJ010000035.1:0-6205 GCA_035642955.1 Acidobacteriaceae bacterium | reverse complement strand
CGCGCCGCAGACCGAACTCCGCTTCCTCGCGCAGAACAAGCCTGTGACGCTTACGGGCATCGTCGTGCGCGCAACCCCGATCCGCCGCATCCTCTCATTTCGGCCGTTCTCCGACGAGCAGATCACCGAACAGATGCAGTCCATCGACCTGCGCGTCGCCGCCGCTGCAGAGCCTGGCGATCCCCTGCATCCGGTCGAAGGCGGCCTGCGCCTCTCGCTATACGCACCGGTGGCTGCCGTCATCCCACCGCTCGGCTGCGGCGATCTCGTCACCGTCACCGCCACGATTAAGCCGCCCGAGCGCTACCGGGATCCCGGCGTCTGGGACAGCCCCGCCTGGATGCTCAGCCAGGGCATCGGCATCATCGGCTCAGCCAAAGCGGAAAAACTCCACGTCGAGGGGCGCGGGAATCAGCAGAGCTTCGCCTGCCTGCAACACACCCTCCAGACCGCCGCCAGCGACCGTCTGATGCACTTCGCGGACAGCCCGCTCCCGCATACGCTGCCTGCGTGGCTCACCCTCAGCCACGACGACGCAGCCATGCTCTCCGCCATGGTCACGGGCGACCGCTCTTATCTCGGCAGCGATCTGCGAACGCCCTTCGAGCGCACCGGTTCCTTTCACCTGCTCGTGGTCTCCGGCCTGCACCTTGGCATCTTCGCTGCGTTCCTCTTCGGCATCGGCCGCAGGCTCCGCATCGGCCCTCTTCCGCTCACTGCGATCACGCTCGGGTTGTCCTTTGCCTATGCACTTCTCACCGGCTTCGGCCAACCCGTGCAGCGCGCCTTCGCCATGCTGGCGCTCTATCTCGTCGGCCGGCTGCTGTATCGTGATCGCGGGCGCCTCAACAGCCTTGGCTTCGCCGCACTCTGCCTGCTCATCCTCGATCCCCACGCGCTCTTCGACGCCGGCCTCCAGATGACGCTCCTCACCGTCGTCGCCGTCGCCGGAGTCGCCATTCCCTTCATGGAGCGCACCACCGCCCCGTTCCTCGTCGCCGCGCGCTTCATCAACGCCGTCGGCATGGACACGGCATTCGAGCCGCGACTCGCCCAATTCCGCGTCACCCTCCGCCTGCTTGGTGAGCATCTGGAGCCATTCATCAGCCGCCGCTGGCGCCGCACACGCCGCGCACAGAATGTGCTTGCCCACACTGTTCGCTGGAGCCTGCTGCTCTTCGATCTCTGTCTCGTCTCCGCCACCATCGAGTGCGCCATGGCGCTGCCCATGGCCGTCTACTTTCATCGCGTCACCACATCGGGACTGCTCGTCAACGTCCTCATCGTTCCCGCGCTCACCCTTCTGCTTCCCGCCGCACTGCTTACCACCCTGGCGCTCATCGCATCCCCGCATCTCGCATGGCTGCCGGCGGCTGCCACCGCCGGGATGCTGCATGCGGTTCTCGCTATTGTTCGCGCCTGCAGTGCGTGGCGCATGAGCGAGTGGCGTCTCCCCGGACCAACCCTCGCCGGCATCCTCGGCTGTCTCGCCTTGCTCACGCTGGCCGTATGGATGGTCCGGATCCGTAGCCGTTTCGCGCTTCCCGTCACCGCCGTTGCGCTCATCGCGGCAATCGTCTGTGCGCTCGCGCCGCACGCGATCACACACCGCACTGGCGCGCTCGAGATCAGCGCCATCGACGTTGGTCAGGGCGATTCCATCTTCGTCGTCTCGCCCGATGGGCACACCATGCTGGTCGACGCCGGGGGGCCCACCGGCGGTTCCACGCATCAGGGAAACTTCGACATCGGCGAAGACGTCGTCTCGCCTTACCTCTGGAGCCGCCACGTCCATCATCTCGACGTGGTCGCGCTCACCCACGCTCACAGCGACCACATAGGCGGCATGCCTGCCGTCCTGCGCAACTTTCGCCCGCGCGAGCTATGGGTTGGTCACAATCCGTCTATCCCCGCCTACCAGCAACTGCTCAGCGAAGCAGCATCGCTCGGCATCCACGTGCGCTCCTTCTCTTCGGGCGACGCCATGACCTTCGGCGGCGTCGCTGTAAGTGTCCTCTCCCCTGCGCCCCGTTATCAACCCGGCGGATCTGCCACCAACGACGACTCACTCGTCCTGCATCTCAGCTACGCCGGTCACTCCGCATTGCTCGAAGGCGATGCCGAAGCGCCCAGCGAAGCTGCCATGCTGTCGTTGCCTCCCGGCGACCTCGCTTCCGATCTGCTCAAAGTAGGCCATCACGGGAGCAAGACATCCACCACGCCGCCCTTTCTTGCACGCGTCGCGCCGCATCTCGCCGTCATCTCTGTCGGCCCCTTCAACAGTTATCATCATCCGCGCTGGGAGACGCTCGACCATCTCGAGAACGAGGGCGCTCGTACCTGGCGCACCGACATGCTTGGCATCTCCACCTTTTACATCGACGGTACCGGTGCTCGCCCCGCGCCCTTACCTTGATACCTCTTATGGATCGTTTTTCTGCTGCGCCGCATCCCTATCAGGTATAGAGTCTGCGAAACATCGCAGCCCATGGAGGGGTACGCATGGAGTCAGGGGAAACCGAGGACACGGGCCAGACCCAGCCGGAAGAAACGCGCTCCGTGCTGGAGCAGCAGCAGGAGGAGAAAAATCTTCGCCGCCTGCAACTCATGATGAACATGGTGATGTCGGTCATCGCTCAGGACAGCACGCTCACATATGAGGCCGCATCGGAGATGATCGCCGATAGCCGCCGCGCCGCGCTCGCCATGTTCCCGGACAAGGAGCTGGCCTACGACCTCATCTACCGGCCGCGGCTGCAGCGCCTCATGCGCGACCGCTTCCGCCTGCAGTAGACCCGACCGGCAGCAGAGGCTACTTCTGCTCCACGCTCGTCAGCCGCAGCGTGATGGTGCCCCAGAAGAGACGCGCGCGCATCTGCACCGGCAAGTGCCGATTATCGTCCGAGTACCAGATCCAGATATTGCCGCGGTTCTTCACCACGCCGGCGTCCGCCGTGGGCTCCACGCGGATGGTCTGGAATGTGCCCGCGGGGGTCTTGATCTCTTCCCGCGCCTCCGCCTTGAAGGTCACAGCAGTCACCCGCATTGCGTCCGCGACCGGAAGGGTGAAGTTCTGTCCCACCTCCAGCGGCTGCGCGCCGGCAATGAAGATCGACGACATCAAGTCGCTCACGCATGCCGGAATCGGCGACTCCAGATGACGGCTCGTCCCCTTCACCAGGTTTTTCTCGTCCAGCACCTGCTTGTGCGCGCCGTACTGGAACTGCAGCGTGCTCACAATCTGTCGCCGCCCTTCCTGCAGTTGCTTGGCAAAGGTCTGTGAGCAGCCGGTGCGCCGGTCGAAGGACGATTGGAAGCGATCCACTACCTTGAACAGCAAACTTACCGCCCCGATCGAATCGCCATTCGCCTGCACCCGCTGCGTCGTTCCGTCGCTCTCCAGATGAAACGTCGCGGTCCCCGCCGGAAAAACCCGCCAGTCCACTCCATAGGAGAGCGTCTGATGCTGCGGCAGGTACTGTTGCTGCGGCGCCGGAAGCGATGGCATCGGTTGAGATCCGGCTGCGGTGGTCAGCAGCAGGCCGCAAAAGAACAAAGGCAGTCGTCTCAAATACATCCCTCACACATCATGTCTTTGCTCAACTGCGAAAGTACCTTCCCTGGCGTGTATGAGCCGGCCAGCCGTATCTCTTGCGGCATGTGCAACAGATCACTTCGGGGTAACTCGTTATCTCGGCGGCAGGAACAATGCACTATGCCAGACAGACAGTTTGAGCAACAACACCGCATAAATCGTAAGAGCGCCTAAGGCCGCATTGTACTCGCGGTGCTTGCGATAGAGCGCGCCGGAAAAGCCGCCACCGGTTACCGACGATGCCGGCGTGAGCCGCGGGAACAGCCGCGGCACGCGGCTGCGGTACGCCTCATAGTCGCTGAACTGTCCACGCAGAAATTCTTCTTCCGAACGGATCGTCGGAAGATAGATCAGTGTAAATAGCACCGCCAGCGCCAGCGCGATCCACCAGCTGTGCGCGGCCACGGCAAATCCAAAGGCAATCAGCATGGAGCCCAGATACAACGGATTGCGCGTATAGGCATACGGCCCGGTCATCGTCAGCTCGGTATTCTTCGTCACGTAGCCAGAGGCATACGCACGCAACGCTATGCCCGGCACGGTTCCCAGCAGGCTCCACAACAGCGAATGCAGGGACGGATGCGCCGTCAGCAGAAAGAACAGCGCGAAGACAAAGCCCATCGGTACTCGAATGCGGCGCGCAATGCGCGTCCATCCCATGCTCAAGCCTGCACCGCCGAGTGTCCGGTTGCGCTTCCGGATGAACCCAAAAGCTCTTCGACCGCGGCCAGAACTTCCTCCGGCTCAATCGTCAGCAGGCCCGCCTCCGGCGCACTGCGGCGGGCATGATCGCGCCGGCTCTCGGGGTGCCGCAGCACGCGGAATGGCACACCCCACGGCCCGTTACGCGCGGGGTCCGTCGGCCCATAGATCCCCACCACCGGCTTGCCCAGTGCGCATGCCAGATGTACCGGTCCCGTGTCGCCCCCAATCACCAATACACACCGTCTCGTCAGCGCAATCAATTCTGCCATGTCCATGGTGGTCTCCCGGGCAGCGCCTCCGCTGCTCCGCACCACATCCGCCGCCAGCGTCTCCTCCGCCGGCGCGCGGTTCACCGCAACGGTATAGCCTTGCGCCGTCAGTGCTGCCGCCAACGCTCCATAACGCTCCGCCGGCCAACGCTTCGCACCCCAGCCCCCACCCGGATGCAGCAGCACCAGCGCCCGCGCCTCCGGCAGCATCGCAGTCACTCGTCCCTCGGCAGCACAATCCAGCGGTAGGGGCGGCAGCATCGGTGTGAGTGTCAGATCCGTCGCTCCGGACACCACCTCCGCCGCTTGTTCAATCACATGCACGCCCGTGGTCGGGACACAGCGTTGAAAGAACCAGCGCGCCGGCTTCTCCCGCGGGTTCGCCTCACCCACCAGTCTGGCTCCTGAAGCCCTTCCAATCAACGCAGACCGTACCGCGCCCTGCAGATCGATTGCCAGGTCATACCGTTGCGCATGCAACTCGTCTCGCAAATCACGCATAGCACGCCATGTCGCAGGCGCCAGAGGCTGCCGAGCCCATCCCCGCGCATGGGCCGTATGCACCACGTCCACCAGCGGCATCGCCGGCGTATGCGGAACGGCTCCATCGGCCATCAGCAACGGCGCCCAGCGTGGTTCGATCACCCATCCCACATGGCACTCCGGCAATCGCGCGCGCAGCGCTGCCACCGCCGGAAGAGCGTGCAGGACATCCCCCATCGCGCCCAGCCGCAGCACCAGCACACGCAGCCGCTCTCGTTCCGGATTATCTGGAAGCCGCAATTGCTGATTCTCTCACGCGTCCCTCCGCACCAGACGTTCTTCAAGCGCCGCCAGCGCAGCCTCCGGCTCCTGCAGCCGCACCGTCAAGGCTGGCGTCAGCAGCGGCCCGGCTCGCTCCAACCGCGCGCGCTGCTCTTTCGTCAGCCGCACCGCATCCTTCTCCGTCGTGACAAAACACGCAGCGCGATCTTTCGTGGCCAGTTCGCATAGCATCGTCACATCTCCATCCGTGAACCGATGATGATCCCGCCACGCCTTTTGAGCGGCAATCGCCACCCCCTGCGCCCTGAGCCGGTCGACGAATTCCTCTGGATGCGCAATCGCACTGAACACCACCGCCGCTCCCGGCAGCGCAGGTATTTCAAGCTCACGCCGGATCGTCCAAACGCGCGCATCCGTCCTCATCCAGCGCCGTGCCCGCTCCATTAGATCCCTATCCTCCTCGCGCAGCACGACAAAGTCTGCGCGCTCCAGCGCCGCCAGCGGCTCCCGAAGCCGTCCCGCAGGCAGAAGTGTCGTTCGAAAGTCCGACCGGTGCAGCAGCACGATCTCCGCGTCGCGAGCCAGCTCACGATGCTGCATCCCGTCATCCAGCAAATGGACGTGCCGCGTGCCGCGCGTCTCTACAAACGTCGTCTCCGCCATCTCTCCTGCCGCAGAGCGCTGCCGCCCCACAAATACCGGCACCCCGGAGCGCTGCGCAATCAGCGACGGTTCATCACCGTAACGTGCTGCAGCATCCTCCACGCCCTCCGCCGCAACCCGCTCGACCGCGTCCGAGATCCGCCCATATCCCCGCGACAGCACATCGACCAGCCATCCTCGTTCGGCGAGCGCCAGCGCCAGCGCGATC
>DASQRJ010000034.1:0-2021 GCA_035642955.1 Acidobacteriaceae bacterium | reverse complement strand
TGGAGCCATCGCTGTCGTAACGATGAGGCCGGATATTGCCAGAAGAAACGCCTGCTTCCGCATCACAGCCTCCCCGCGGAATCCTACACCGCAAATATATTCCGTCAATGGAAACGACGCGGTGAGCCTATCTAGGAAATGCGAAGTAATAGCGAGTCTCTAACGGGCAGTATGCAGATAGAACACCATGCCTACACCGACCACGATGACCAATATCATGGCCGTGAGCAATGCGCCGCCCAGCAGCAGCGTCACGCGCTTGCGCTGCGCCTCGGTGGGCCGGCTGATGCCGAATCCCTGTATGAACATCTCGACCAGATACTCGAGGAATCGCATTCCGCGCTGGAACCCCTTCATTGCATAACCCGGTAAGAGTTATCTAACCCTGTTGTACATCGAAGGAGTAGCATTTCGCCGATGAAGCGAATTCTCGAGCGTCTGCGGCAACTCTTGTCCGGATGGCGCAGCACCCCTCCACCCCCCGAGGATCCATTCGCGGGAGTGCGGGTCCCGCGAAAGCGCGGACCGGGTGGCCGCAGTGCCAGCGCCGTTGCTGAACTCGATGAGTCGTAGCCATAACTATTCCGGCCGTTTCAGGTCGAAGCGGTCTCGTGTGCGCACGTAGGTCGGACCACCCATGCGCCCGATGGCTGCAAGCTTCTCCGGATCGATGCGGAAGTTCTCCACCAGCGCATCGTGCACATGGAAGCGCACCACCTCGCCCAGTACGATGGTGCCGCCGGAGGGCCGGTCGCTCACTTCGATGGTCTGGCGCAGCCGGCATTCCATCTGTACCGGACTCTCCGCGACGCGTGGCGGCTTCACCAATTCGCTGGACACGGGCGTCAACCCGGCCAGTTCGAATTCGTCCACATCCGGCGGCACCTGGGCAGAGGTAAGGTTCATCTTCTCCACGATTCCCTCGGTCACCACGTTGACGACGAATTCACGCGTCGCGATGACATTGAGCAGTGTGTCCTTGTGGGTGGCAAGTCCACGCGCACCATCTTCCTTCCGCACCGATGCACAGAAGAGAATCACCGGCGGATCGGCGCTGACGCCGGTGAAGAAGCTGAAGGGAGCCAGGTTTCGGACACCGTGCGCATCCAGGGACGAAACAAAGGCGATCGGCCGGGGCACGATCGCGCCGATCATCAACTTGTAAATGTTCTGGACGGATTCACGACCGGGATCGAAGCTGGGCATGATTGGATTAGATAACCGCAGACGAAAACAGACAACTGCAGACAAAAGCAGAACACGACGCTCCCGCACAAAAAACGATCTGCTGTTGTCTGCCTTTGTCTGCTTCTCTCTGCCGTTGTCTTTTAGAGATTTCCACGCTCCGCCTGCTCGCGCTCGATGGCTTCAAACAACGCCTTGAAATTTCCCTTGCCGAAGGAGCGGCTGCCCTTGCGCTGGATGATCTCGTAGAAGAGCGTGGGCCTGTCCTCGACCGGTTTGGTGAAGATCTGCAGCATGTAGCCTTCATCGTCGCGATCGACCAGGACGCCCAGTTTTTCCAGCTCGTCTATGGGCTCGTCGATCTTGCCGACGCGCTCCTGCAGGCTGGAATAGTAGCTATGTGGCACCTTCAGAAATTCCACGCCCTGCCGCTGCAACTGGGCCACTGTCTGCAGGATGTCGTCCGTTGCCAGCGCCAGATGCTGCACGCCCGGGCCACCGTAAAAATCCAGATACTCCTCAATCTGCGATTTCCTGCGTCCCTCCGCGGGCTCGTTGATGGGGAACTTCACGCGTCCATTGCCGTTCGCCATCACCTTCGACATCAGCGCGGAGTATTCGGTCGAGATATCCGCATCGTCGAAATGCTGATACAGCCCAAAGCCCATCACGTCGCGGTAGAAATCGACAAACGTGTTCATCTGATTCCAGCCCACGTTGCCCACCATGTGATCGATGTGCAACAGGCCGACCGGACGCGCCAACCTGTCTTCCGGCATCGCGCGGAAACCCGGCAGGAACGGCCCGGTATAGTTCTTGCGTTCGACGAAGGTGTG
>DASQRJ010000033.1:0-11837 GCA_035642955.1 Acidobacteriaceae bacterium | reverse complement strand
TGACTCGCGTCCGGTCAGGAACTCCTCATACACCGTCTGCGCCATGGAGCGAAATGGAATGCGCTGATCCAACACATATTCCAGCTCCACGTTCCCGCGCGAGATCGCATTGCCCACAATCACCAGGTCGGGCCGCGGGTCGAGATTCTTTTCGGTGTACGGCTCCATCACCGGAATACCCAGCGTCTCCAGCAAGTCGGACATCGGCGGATACGCTGCCGCGTCCGAGCCGGTCACCGTGTGTCCCTGCAGTTGCAGTAGTCCCGCCAGCGACGCCATCGCCGTGCCGCAGATGCCAATCAGATGTATGTGCTTCGCTTCGATCTTCATTGCTCCTCTGCTTGAACCCCGGCGCGCGCGCCGATCCGCAGCTCTGTATTCTGCGACCCCACCACTAGCTCCGCCTCCACTCCCATTGGCAACGTAACATTGCTGCGCGACACATGTCCCGAACGAAGCCCGAAAGCAATGGGGCCGGGAAACCAGTCCATCACCTGCAGAATCACTCGCTCGGTAAGATCCGCCGGAGCGCCGGGCGACGCGCAATCGAGCATCTCGCCAAAAACAACTCCGGTCACGCCCTCGAACTTGCCGGCCAGCCGCATATGCCGCAACATGCGATCGATCTGATACGGCTTCTCGCCCAGGTCTTCCAGGAACAGCAGCTTGCCCTCCGTCTGCGCCGCGAAGGCCGTGCCCAGCGAGGCGGTCAGCAGGCTAAGGCATCCGCCATAGAGCACACCGCGCGCCGTTCCCTCCCGCAACATACGCAAGCCTGACTCCCCGCCCAACCGATAGGCTTCCCCGCCCAGCGCCGCAGCAAAGCTCACCAGATCCACTCCGTCTCCCCGCGAAAAATCCGCCGCTACCATCGGACCATGCAGCACTGGCACCCCTGCCTGGTCCATCATCCAGGTCTCGATCGCCGTGTGGTCGCTGTAGCCGATGAACGGTTTGCGATGGCGGCGCAGAAGCTCCAGATCAAGCCCTTCCAATAAATAGTTGCTTCCGTAGCCGCCACGGATACAGATCACCGCGTCGATCTCCGGATCCATAAAGGCTGCATGCAGATCTTGCAACCGCTGTTCCGCAGTCGCCGCGAAGTATGGCCACGCCTGGGTCAGCACGTGCGGCATCAGCTTGAGCGTGTGACCCAGCGCGCGAAGCCTTTCCACACCGCGCAGCACCTTCTCCGGGTCGGCATTGCTCGCGGGCGCCACCACCGCGAGCCGTATCGGCTGCGTCCTCAACGCATTTCCCCTGCGAGCCACTGCCCGCGCGCCAGCACCACGGCCGGGCCGGTCAGTTGCAGCTCCGCGCTGCGATCCGGCCACTCCACCAATTGCTCTCCGCCCGGCGCCAATACCCGCAGGCGTGTGGGCGCGCCCTCCAGCGCAATCATCGCCGCGGCGCTCGCGCTGGTTCCGGTGCCGGAAGAAGAAGTCGGGCCCACGCCCCGTTCGTAGATGCGGATCTCGATCCGATCCTCCGCCACCCGCCGCACAAACTCCACATTGGTCCCCGCGGGAAAATCCGGGTGCGTGCAGATCGCCGCGCCCACCTGCTGCCATGGCCGCCCGGCAATCGCGAAATTCTCGTCCTTCACCATCACGATGAACTGCGGATTTCCCATCTCGACAAACGCGCTCTCTTCCGTCATGCCCCAGTCCAGCTTTACCCGTTGACGCCGCACCTGCGGCACTCCCATCGTGGTCGTGAAGCGGAACTCCGCGCCGGCAGCGCTCTCCAGCCGCCCGATTCGCACGCCGGCGTCGGTCTCGATGCTCACCTCGTCACCAGGTCGCAAACCGTTCTGATACGCCATCCACGCCGCAACGCAGCGCGTGCCGTTGCCGGATATCTCCGCGACGGTGCCATCCGCGTTGTGCAGCCGAATGCGTCCTTTCCGCTCGCTGATCCGTGTCAGATACTCCACTCCATCGGCGCCGATGCCGGTAGTGCGCGCGCACAGCTCGCGCGCGAGCAGCGCCAGATCGCGGCCGGCAACCTGCTCTGCGTCCACGATCAGGAAATCGTTGCCGCATGCATGCGCCTTGGTGAACTCGATCACTCCTCCTCCCAGTTAGCGAAGGTCAGCACGCGCTCGATCCCCGAACCCTTCGTCAGTAACGCAGTCAAGCGGCGATGGCCGCTGCGGGTGGCCATGACGCTGAAGCACATTCGCGCCACGCCCGCAACACTTTCGCGTTCCACTGGCTCCAGCCGGCGTTTTTCCGCGTCCATCGCTCCCAGTACTGACAGATACATGGCATCGGAGTCCGTCCCGCGCACCTCATAAATCCGGCTCTGCAGCTTCAGGTTCGTCAACTTCTCCAGCGCGCCCACCGCTTCCAGCGCCAACAGGATCAGGAGCGTCGCAAATGCAGCGGGCAGGTAGAGGCCCGCGCCGCAGGTCATGCCCACCGCCGCTACCGCAAAGACCGTCGCCGCGCTGGTCAAGCCACTGATACGGTTACGATTATGCAGGATCAAGCCGGCGCCCAGAAAGCCGACACCCTGCACGATGTTCGAAGCGATCTGTCCCTTGTTCGTGCTCAGCTCGCCTGCAATCAGGGGCGACAGATACGTAAACAGCGCCGCGGCGAAGCAGATCAGCAGATTCGTGCGCACGCCGGAGGGCTTGTGGTGATACTCGCGGTCGATCCCGATGATGCCGCCCAGCGCGCATGCCAGCAGCAGCC
Organism: Acidobacteriaceae bacterium; assembly: GCA_035642955.1. Classification (GTDB taxonomy): domain Bacteria; phylum Acidobacteriota; class Terriglobia; order Terriglobales; family Acidobacteriaceae; genus KBS-83. The sequence goes on along the minus strand of DASQRJ010000033.1, from coordinate 9,135 downwards.
GCATCGTGCCCGTATCTGTCAGGGCCCATTGCTCCAGCTTGCTGAAGTTCAGTACATGCTTTGCCTGCAATACCATCATCGTCGTCGCGTGCCTCATCTGCGGACAGAGCATCGCCCCGCCACCCATCGCGTGATGCTACCACCCGGCCGAACCGCTGCCACTCCCACTCCCGAACTACTCCGGGTCACGGGGCGCTTCTACGTTTTCATCACCGCCGCCGGAGGGCACCAGCAGGCTCGCGCAGTGTCAGCGGATAGGCCTAGCGCCGGCGCCAGGCTGAGCCATAGCGCCCGCGGCGGGTTTCGCAATATAGACACGCGCGCACGGCTGTCCCGTCGAGCACACAACCTCCAGCAGTGTCAGTCCCTGCGGATGCTCGGCAACAGCCCTGGCCACCGCGTCGCCATCCAACGCCACCACATAGTTCGCCTTCGCCGCAGGATCCTTCAGCGCCCCGCCCCACTCGTAATAGTCGCCCTCGTTGATGATGTCGCGCAGCGGTATCCCGGCGCTCTGCACCGCCCCGATGTGGTCGGAGGTGGACATCAGCAGCGTCTTGCCGGGCGGCAACACCCGCAGCCAGTTCGCGAGTGCCCGCTCAAACGCCATCCGCGAGCGCGAGTTCTGAACCGCCTCCTGAAAGACCAGCGGATTGGCCCGCAGCAGCAGAACGCCGTTTAGAAGGATCAGCACCGCCGCCACCGGCACCAGCCACTGCTGCCATCGCGGCCGCCACGTCGTCAGTCCCTCCAGCACCGCAGCCGCGAACAGCGCAAAGGCGGGCAGCATCTCCATGCCGTAGCGCGTGTTGTACCAGGAATGTGGATACCAGACGGGAATGAAGATGGGGACCGATCCATACGCTACCGCGTAGACGTAGAAGGGCAACGGCAGCCACAATAGCGTGGCGGCGGCAAGCGCGGCACTGCGCCGGCGCATCCACAGCACCGCGGTACCCGCTAGCGCCAGCAGGAACAGAAGTTGCGTCGCATACGGGACCACCGCTCCCAGTTCCGCGGCCTTCAGGTAATAGAGCGTCGCGACCCATGGCCGGTGGTACTCCGGATAGTGGCCTCCGCCAGCCGGCGAGGTTCGCGCCTCAATGGCGCGCGCAGAATATGGTCCCCGCAGAAAATCCAGCGGATCGTGAAACTGCTTCGCGTTGTAGGCCATCCACAGCAGCGGCGCGATCATCACCAGAACGGAAGCCAGCAGCCAGATACCGGTCAGGCGATCGCGCAGATTGCGCCTGCGCACCACGATCCACGAAGCCACACACCACGCCGCCGCCGCATAAATCCACCCGTCATAGCGCGTGAAGATCGCACACACCAGCACCAGCGCTGTGCCCAGCAGCAGCCGTCCCAGTCCTTCTATCGCCCCGGCTGCGGAGCGGCGTGCGAGGAGCGCGATCAGCAGCGCAGCCCAAACCATCTCCGCCAGGAACAGCGGCTCGGTCATCGCCGTAGTCGAAAAATAGAGCAGGCCTGGATTTAGCGCAAAAAAAGCCACCGCCAGCCATGCGATGGCATGGCGAACAAAACACTGCGCCAGTCGATACAGTCCAACGCACGCAGCGACATAGCAGGCCATGGAGGGCACCGCGCCGGGAACCCCGCTCTGCCACCAGCTCATCTTTTGCACAAACGGCACCAGCAGCAGGTGCGGCAACGGCAGCCACACCGAACCCAGCTGGCGAAACCCCGGCGTGCGCGAGTCGAAGATGCGCCGCGCGATGTGCAGATGGGCCACCGCATCGCCATACAGCAGCAGTAGTTGATGCTGCGAGCAGAAGAAAAGCGCGGCCAGCGTGAGACACGCACACAGCAATGCGACCGTTCCCGCATCGTGCGTCGGCCGTTGCTCCTTTATGTCAGTCAAGGTGGCTGAGCGCGCGGAATTGCTGGAAGCGCGCATCGATCTCCTCACGGGTCAGCTCCTGTGTGCGCTCGGTGCCAAACTTCTCCACCGCGAACGAGCCCATCACGCCGCCGTAGAACATCGCCTTGCGGAAGTTCGCCGGCGTCAGCTCGCCCTTCTGCGATGCCAGATACCCGAAAAATCCGCCGGCAAACGAGTCCCCCGCGCCCGTCGGGTCAACCACCTCCGCCAGCGGCAGCGCCGGCGCACGAAACGGCGTGGCGTAGATCTCCGGTTTCGCGCCCGGAAACGACCGCTCGCTGAAGAAGACCGTCGCGCCGTACTCGCCATGCTTCACAATCAGCGTCTTCACACCCATTCCCAGGATCTTCTTCGCGGCCCGCACCAGATTGGCATCCCCGGCCAGCATCTTGGCCTCGCCATCGTTGATCAGCAGCACGTCCAGATCCACCAGCACTTCGGCCAGCGCCGCACCGTGATCCTTGATCCAATAGTTCATCGTGTCGCCGCACACCATCTTCACCTGTGGCATCTCGCGGCGTACGCGAGCCTGCAGCTTAGGGTCGATATTGGCGAGGAAAAGGAACTCGGAGTCGCGATAGCTCGCCGGAATCTTCGGCGTGAAGGTCTCAAAGACATTCAACTCCGTCGCCAACGTGTCCGCTTCGTTCAGCGTGCGCGTGTAAGAGCCGGTCCAGTGAAAGCTCTTCCCGGATACGTGCTCGATGCCGGTCGTATCCACGCCGCGCTTCTTCAGCACGCCCTCGTTCTCGGCAGTAAAGTCTTCCCCCACCACGCCGATCACCCGCACCGGGGTGAAGTAGCTGGCGGCTAGCGCAAAGTGTGTCGCCGCGCCGCCCAGCGCATGATCCACCCGGCCGCTCGGAGTTTCAATGCTGTCAAACGCAACGCTGCCGACAACCACAATGGACATGCAGGCTTCCTTTAGAAACTACGAGAGATATTTACCAATGATCGGGTCCAGCTTCTTGCGCGTCGCAGCCGGAATCGCATCGCGGCTGGTCAGGATAGCGAACTTCACAGCGCTGGCGCATGCGCAGGTGCGCTCCGCCGGCACCGCCCGCACCGCCGCGCGCAATACCTTCGCTGCATTGGCCGCATTCTGGTGCATCACCGCGACGACCTGATCCACCGTCACGTCGTCGTGCCCCGCGCGCCAGCAGTCGTAATCGGTCACCATGGCCATCGTTGCGTAGCAAATCTCCGCTTCACGCGCCAGCTTCGCTTCCTGCAGGTTGGTCATGCCGATCACATCGGCGCCCCAGCTGCGATAGAGATTCGACTCCGCGCGGGTCGAAAACTGCGGCCCTTCCATGCAGATATATGTCCCGCCGCGCTTGCCGACCACGCTCTCCGCATCGCAGGCATCGGCGATGGTCTTCGCCACCACGCCGCATACCGGATCGCCGAACCCAACATGCGCCACAATCCCATCGCCGAAGAACGTGCTCGTCCGTAGGAACGTCCGGTCGATGAACTGGTCGGGAACCACGAAGTCTGTGGGCTTGTGCTCTTCCTTCAGCGATCCCACGGCCGATACCGAGATGATGCGCTCTACACCCATGAGTTTCATCGCGAACAGGTTTGCGCGAAAGTTGATCTCGCTCGGCAGCAGGCGATGACCACGCCCGTGGCGCGCCAGGAAGGCGACGCTGCGCCCTTCCAGCTTGCCCAGCACCAGCTTGTCAGAGGGTTCGCCGAACGGCGTCTGAACCGCGACTTCGTGTGTGTCCGTAAGGCCCGGCATGGAGTACAGTCCACTGCCGCCGATAATCCCGATTTCTGCCTGCTGCAAATCGTTCTCCGCGCCCGCGCGCACCGGCCTGCAGCGCGCGCACGACAGTTGAATTGGAAAGGTCAGTATACCTTCCACTCTAACGAGGCTCGGAACAAGTCCCCGTCGTCATATCGCGGCCGCAGCGATACAGCCGAGGCATCTGCTGTCCGCTCGAAGCGGCGGCTGCGTTCACTGGTGCAGCGCCGCGCGCACCATGCCATAGCGGTTCAGCAAATGCACCAGGCTCTCACTCAACTCCGGCGTGGGCGGCATCGCCACCCGCGCCTGCTGCTCTCCGCTATGGTGCAGCGTTCCGGTCATCGCCAGCTCCAGCTTCCGCGCCAGCGGCAGCGGAAAACTCTCGCTGATGAACACACCGCGGCCCACCGTTGCAATCAGCACCGGTCCCTCTTCGGTCGTGAACACGCTCTCGCCGGAGCCTTCACTCTCATCCACGGGCTGCATATGCACGTCCGTGTACTTCTTTTTCAAATCGCTGGCGTAGACCCCTGCGAACTGCGCCGCCGCTTCCTCGCTCTTCCACTGCGACAGGTACAGCAGCGCCACCGATTTCGTCGAGTCTCTTTCCTCCGGCGTCTTCGCCGCGCGGCTCTGCGCCGCATAGTAGATTCCGCCGTCCCACTCCGGCGTCAGTTGCACCGCTTCATCCTTGCCCGCAAACAGTTGCGTCAGGATCCGCACATCCAGCGCCCCCATCACGCCAATGTCATACGGCGCATACTCCGCATCGATCAGCGGATGGATATCCGGCATGGTCAGCAGCGTCGGATGCTCCTGCCGTTCCCACGCTCGCGGATGCATGATCTCGTAACTCGTCCCCGGCGGCCGGTCCAGCGTGCCCGCGAATGCTTCCTTCGCCCCTTCATCCTTCAACACCACCTGCTCAAAGTTCAGCCCCTCGCGATACGGAAACAAGAGCGACTCCTTCAGCAGCAGCGGCGCTCGCTTCATCACCGGCGAATCGCTGTCATCGCCGTCCAGCTCGTCCAGGTGCTCCGCGATATCCGGCAGCTTCGCCAGCGACTGCCCTTTCGGCGCCAGCCCCCAGTCCAGGAAGACCACCATCGCCTGTCCCTCGGCCACCGCTTCCCGCGCGGTATCGGCTTCGTCCGTGCGCAGATGGTCGTTATCCTCGTCTACATTCTTGGCAATAGAGTCTTTGCTCTGGTCGCTCCACTTTTCCAGGTCCACATGCTGGTCCTGCAGCGCGTGCGTCAGCTCATGCGCCAGCACCGGCTTCTGCTCGTCTGGCGCAATCCAGTCCAGCATGTTCACCGTCTTCGTCTTGCTGTCGTAATAGCCCGCGATCTGCTCGGTCAACAGGCTCACGATGAACGGTTTCAAATGGAAGTCGCGATCCAGCAGCCCGAACTTTTTCAGCACAATCTCGGAGCTCTCCAGCCGCGCCGCATCCTTATCGTCCTTCATCTTGCCTAGGATGTAGTGCTCCACCTCGTCACGATTCGTCATCCGCCGCTTGACCGCATGCCGGATCGAAAGATCGCTGTCCTTGCTGGCGAAAGCGAGAATCTGGTCGACCGACGCAAACAGCTCCTTCGCCTGCGCCGGGCTGATCTTCTGGTCCGTCTTCCCTGCGGTCTTCGGATCGCTTTTCTGCTGTGCCGGCTGCCCCTGCACCGGTGCCGGTGCCGCCGTCTGTTGCGCCAGCAGCGGCAGTGCAGCCAGCACTCCCGCCGCCATCGCCGCACACGCGGCTCGCCTCGCCTTCATTCCCATTGCATCCCCATCCCGGCCGCTGGCCTGCTTCCTGAAGGCTATAATTTTCTGAAGGCTTCCGCTATGCAGGACACTTTCGCCACCACGCCCGCTAACTCAGCAGACGCGGCTCCTACCCCTCCGGTGAGCGCACCCACCGCACTTGCCCACGCGCTTGGCGGCACGGCCACGTCCCTTCAGGAGCTGGCCGGCGGCCTCACTTTTTCCGTCTTCAACGACCTTTCGCAAGAGCTCGCCGCCCTCGTTGAGGGCACCGGAGCCTTCGACCTCGGCTATCGCGGGCAAATCGCCGTGGGCAGCGCAGACCGGGTGCGCTGGCTCAACGGCATGCTCACCAACAACATCCAGCAACTGGCCGAAGGTCACGGCAACTATAGCTTCGTATTGAATGCGCAGGGCCGTATCCTCGGCGACTGCGACGCCTACAGCCTCGCCGACCACCTGCTGGTGATGACCGATCGCAGCCAGATCCCAGCATTGATGGCGCACTTCGACCGCTTCATCATCATGGACGACGTGACGCTCGAAGAAGTCTCGGCCGCCAGTACCGCCCTCGGCCTCGCCGGGCCGCTTGCTCCGCAACTGCTCGCCGCACTTGGCGTCGCGCTACCCGCTTCCACGCCCGGCGGGCTCTGGCTGATGCAGACGCGTATCTGCGGCGTGCCCGTCCAGCTCACCGGGGGATATCCGGCCGCATCGTCACGCTTCGAGCTCTGGTGCGCCAACGAAAACGTCCGCATGCTGTGGGATGTGCTGCTCGCCGCGGGCGCTCTCCCCTGCGGCATCCAGGCGGCAGAGGCTCTGCGCGTGCTCGAAGCCACGCCGCGCTATGGTGTCGATCTTGGCGAGCGCTATCTCCCGCAGGAAACCAGTCAGACTCGCGCGCTGCACTTCTCCAAGGGCTGCTACCTCGGCCAGGAGATCGTCGAGCGCATTCGCTCGCGCGGCGCCGTGCATCGCTGCCTCGCTCAGTTCACGCTCTCCTCCCATCCGGCAGTACTGCCGCTCGAACTCACCGCCGCCGGCGAAAACGCCGTCGCCGGCCGCATCACCAGCAGCGCCCTCTTCCACGGCACGTGCTACGGCCTGGGTGTTGTGCGCACTGAGGTTGTCGTCCGCAGCCAGGCGGACGCTGATGCTAATACTTTCGATTACCCCGGCGGCGCCGCCACGCTCGTCATCCATCCGCCGCTTGCGCGCACCGCCCCGCAATCCTCATAGGAAGGTTCATTCATATGTCCGAACAGCCATCCGGTTTCACCGTCACCGATCGCCGCAAGTTCACCCTCGAGGGTGATCTGCGCGAAGGCGCCTCCACGGCTGAAGAAACCGCCGCCCCCCCGTCGAGCGCCGAGCCGCAATCTGAGGCAAAACTCGGTCCACAACTCGTCCAGACCGCCCCACCGGTGGAGAAGGAAGTCGTGAACCGCAATCTCGAACCTCTCCCCGCTGAAGACCCGGCACTCGACGCAGCGGACGACGACTCACCCTTGCCGACCCCCGCCGAGTCCGCGCAGCAGGACGCCGACTATCGTGCATCCTCGAAGAAGCTCGACGACATGATCTCCCAGGCCAATCCCGCCGCGCGCGATGGCCTCGGCGGCCGTGGCGCGGAGGTGAACTTCGACGCGCTGGTACAGTCCCTCTACATGACCGCCGCGCTGCAGATGGGCGCCGGCACGCAGCCCGGCGAGCAGCCCCGCGTCGATATCCTCGGCGCCCGTCAGAGCATCGATATGCTCAGCGTGCTGGTCGCAAAGACCAAGGGCAATCTCAGCGACAAGGAACAACGCCTGTTGCAGAACGCGCTCTTTGAGCTGCGCATGATGTTCATGGAGATCACCAACGCGATCTCTTCCAGCGCCCACAACCCGGCCGCCAAGCCGCCGAAAAGGTAGGAGCGCTCGCCTGCCCGCCAACGCCAGCATCCTGTTTCTCGGCAGCGGCACATCCATGGGTGTGCCGACGCTGGGATGCAGTTGCCACGTCTGCACCTCCAGCGACCCGCGCGATCAGCGCCTCCGTCCATCCATCGCCATCGAATGGCAGCAGGATGGCCACGAGCATCGCGTTCTCATCGATACCGGCCCCGACTTTCGCCACCAGGCACTGCGCTACGGCATTCGCAATATCGACGCCGTCTTCTACACCCATCCCCACGCTGACCACATCATGGGACTGGACGATCTGCGCCCGCTGACCTTCGCCCATCGCGATCACAAAATGCCTCTTTACGCCAGTGCGGCCACCGCCGAGGTGCTCGAGCGCGTCTTCGCCTACACCTTTTCGGCCAACGCCACCTATCCCACCCGCGCCCGGGCGGCGTTGCATCGGCTCAACGGCCCGGTGGAGATAGCCGGCGTCACCTTCACCGCAGTACCCCTCATGCACGGACGCCTCGAAGTCACCGGCTATCGCTTCGGCAACGCTGCCTATCTCACCGACATGAACAACATCCCTGACGCCAGCTTTGCTCTTCTTGATGGCGTCGAGGTTGTGGTCCTCGATGCGTTGCGCCCTCAGCCTCATCCTTCCCACGCCACCATCTCTGAGGCCATCGGCTGGGCGCAGCGCATCGGCGCCAGAGAGACCTGGTTCACCCACATGTCGCACGAAGTCATGCACGCGGAGATGGATCCGCAGTTGCCCGCCTCCATCCACCTGGCCTATGACGGCCTGCGCGTTCCCGTCGAGCTCTAACCCGCCCATGCAGACCTTCCGCAACCCCGCCGAACTCCCCGCCGATTTCCGCAGCACCGTGGTGAGCGTCGGCAACTACGACGGGGTCCACCTCGGCCATCGTTTCCTGCTGGCACGGGTCGTTGAGCGGGCAGGCGCGCTCCGCGCACTCTCCGTCGCCGTCACCTTCGAGCCGCACCCCACGCACCTGCTGCGCCCCGGCGCCGGACCGCGCCTCATCACGCCCACTCTGGCCGAGCGCCTCGATCTGCTCGCCACCACCGGCATCGACGCCACCGTCGTGCTCCCCTTCACTGCCGAATTCTCCCAGCAGAGCGCCGAAGCCTTCGCCCGGGACGTCCTGCTTCAGCGGCTGCGCGCCGTCGAGGTGCACGAGGGCGACAACTTCCGCTTCGGCTTCCGCGCCCGGGCAGGTATCGAGGAACTGAGCACGCTCGGCGGCGAGCTTGGCTTCGCCGTTCACATCTACAAGCCGCTTCAGATCCGCGGCATGGACGTCTCCAGCAGCCTCATCCGGCGACTTCTCTCCGCGGGCGATCTACGCCGCGCCCGCTGGCTGCTGGGCAGGCCCTTCTCCATCCTCAGCACCCCGGCGCACGGCCGTGGCGTCGGCAGCCGCCTCACTGTTCCCACCATCAATTTCGCTGCCTACGACGGACTCGTCCCCGAAGCAGGCGTCTATGTCACCCGTATGCAGGTCGCTGCGGGTCTGCCGGACGAGCTCTGCTTCGATTCGGTCACCAACATTGGCATCCGCCCCACCTTCGCCGATGCCTCCTTCGCCGTCGAAAGCCATCTGCTGGACTTCCGCCCTGTCGACCTGGGCGAGACTACCCCCCTCCGCCTCACCTTCCTCGCCCGCCTGCGGGATGAGCGCCAGTGGCCCTCCCCAGAGGCCCTGCGCGAGCAGATCGGCCGCGATGTCCAGGTGGCCCGCCGCTACCTGCGCCGCCTCAAACGCCCCTGACAGCAAACTTCCCCTCTTTTGACGGCGCCG
>DASQRJ010000032.1:0-3588 GCA_035642955.1 Acidobacteriaceae bacterium | reverse complement strand
GTCGGCATGGAAGGCGGAGGTGGCGATCCACGCAGAGTGCCGCTCAATGTAGGGAAGCGAGAGCGCCGAAAAGCTGGTGTAGACGTGCAGGACAAGCAGGAAGGGCGCCGCGGTGAAGAGCAGCGCAATGGTCGAGACGAGCGACTTCGGCAGACGATGGCCGAGCAGGCCATTCAGCAGAAAGCCGACCAGGGGCAGAATCGGGATAAGCCAGAGATGGAGGCCGTCGTTCATAGTTTCATCAGGTTCACCTGGTCCACGTTGAGCGTGTTCCGGGCACGGAAGATTGCGATGATGATGGCCAGCCCCACAGCGGCTTCGGCCGCGGCCACCACCATCACGAAAAAGACAAAGACCTGTCCGCTCACCTGATGCCACTGGTGCGCGAAGGCAACGAAGGTCAGGTTGACGGCATTCAGCATCAGCTCGATCGACATGAAGACGGTGATGATATTGCGCTTGATGAGAAACGCGGCAACGCCGATCGAGAAGAGGATGGCGCTGAGCACGAGATAGTACGCGATGGGAACGAACATGTCAGGACTCCTTTCGCGCCAGCGCGACCGCGCCGAGGATAGCGACCAGGATGAGGACCGAAGTGACCTCGAAGGGCAGCAGCAGATCGCGGAAGAGGACACGGCTGAGATCGGCGGTGGTGACCAGGGTGCCCCCGCCGAGTTGCGCGTTACCAAGCGGCTTACGGACGGAAAGAAAGATAAAGGTGAGCAGGCCAAGCAGGGCGGCGACGCCGGGAAATCCGACCAGATAGGCGGCGCGGCTGCCGCGGGTGCGCTCCTCTTCACCGGCGTTGAGCAGCATGATAACGAAGGTGAAGAGCACCATGATGGCGCCGGAGTAGACGATGACCTGCGCGGCGGCCAGGAACTCGGCGCCGAGAAGAAGGTAGAGCACCGCCAGGGATGTCATAACCACAATCAAGGACAGCGCACTGTTGATAGGGTGCCGCTGCAGCAGCAGGTTCAATGCGCCGCCGATGCACAGTGCTCCGAAGATGAAGAAGATGACTAGATACATGCCGAGTGCCGTTCAGATGCAGGGAGGACGACGGATAGCGGAAGTCTCATAGTAAATCACCGTGGCGCATAGATCAGAGCGGCGACAATGATGTTGGCGATGGCGAGCGGCACCAGAAACTTCCAGCCAAAGCCCATCAACTGGTCGTAACGGAAGCGCGGCGTGGTGCCGCGGACCCAGATATAGAGAAAGACAAAGAAGAAGACCTTCAGGACAAACCAGAAGACCGGCAGCAGCGCCTGGATGACGATCCAGTGCGGCGTGGGCAGGAGATTTCCGAAGGGACTGGACCAGCCGCCGAAGAAGAGCAGCGTGGCGACGCAGCCCACCGTAATCATGTTCGCGTACTCGGCCATGAAGAACATGGCGAACTTCATGGAGCTGTATTCGGTGTGATAGCCGCCGGTGAGTTCGCTTTCGGCTTCGACCAGGTCGAAGGGCGCGCGGTTGGTCTCCGCGTAGGCGGAGATGAGATAGATGAAGAAGGCGACGATCTGGAAGCCGCCGAAGACGTTCCACGAAAGGATGCCGTGGGTCGATTGCACGTCCACGATGTCGCGCAGGCGCAGCGAGCCGGCGCGAAGCACGACGCCGATCAGGGAGAGGCCGAGCGCGAGCTCATAGCTGACCATCTGGGCGCTGGAGCGCAAGGAGCCGAGCAGAGAGTACTTGTTGTTCGAGGCCCAGCCGGAGAGCGCGATGCCGTAGACACCGATCGAGGTGACACCGAGGATGACCAGCAGGCCAATGTTGAGGTCGGAGATCTGAAACATATCGACGCCGTGGTATTGGATGTTGGCGCCGAAGGGCACGACGGCGATGGAGAGCAGCGCGCACGCGAGCGCGATGATCGGAGCAAGAATATAGAGCGGCCGATAAACGTTGGCCGGCATGATGTCTTCCTTTAGGAAGAGCTTGAGACCATCGGCCAATGGTTGCAGCAGGCCGAAGGGGCCGACGCGGCTTGGTCCGAAGCGGTTCTGGATGCGGCCCACGACCTTGCGCTCGAGCAGGACGGTGTAGGCGACGCACATGAGCAGGATCACCACGACAACGATGATCTTGGCGATGCTCAGCAGCAGGTAAATCAGCAGCGGACTCACTCAGGCTCTCTTTCTATCCGTTTTCACAAATACGCTGTTTCATCCGCATCTGAGAAGAGCAGCTTTTCTTAGAGCAGATTTCCCATTCCATTTCTAATTCAGTTCCGAGCGGAGCGGCTTTTCTTGACGGAAAAGCCGCGCTTGTTCCTGCTGTTCCAGCATGGCTCTATGGAAATCTCCTCCAACGGAAAAGCTGCGTTAGTAGTTGTTACAGGCCCAAATACCTTTGTGAAACGGACTATCTCAACTGCCAATGTTTCAGGGCTAGTCAGCCGCGGTCTCCGTAGGTGTTGTGCCAGGAATGGCGCGATGCGATTCATGAACTTCAGCCAGCTTGGCGCTGTACCGGCCGAGTGTGCCGGAAGTGAACAGGGCATCGTCGGCGGGCAGGACAAGGTCACGGCGTGTCGCGGGTGCTGCAGTTTCGATGGACACCAGCTTTGTCCGCACATCGTTGCCCGTAAGCAGGTTCAGGCGTTCGACGTCGTAGCCGGGAACGAGCCGTGCGATCTCATCGAGCACGGCGTAGGGATCGAAGGGGCTGACCTTGGGCTCGATCTGCCGCGAGGCAAGCCAGATGGCGTGGCGGTCGGCCTCGCCGGATTGCGCCCCGCGCGTCTGGCCGGTATCGGCACGAAGGCCGGGGCCGAAGGGGACGAGTTGTTGTGGCTTGGCACCCATGCGGTCGGCAAGGCGAACGATGAGTTCGAGGTCGCTGCGCACGCCGGCGCGGTCGCCGGCTTTCTTCACCAGTTGCAGATCGCCGTAGCTGTTGGTGACCGAGCCGCCCTTCTCATACAGGTTGGCGGCAGGTAGAACGACGTCGGCAATCTGGGCGGTCTCGGTGAGGAACATCTCCTGCACGATCACGAAGGTGTTTTTGAGAGATGCAGGATCGACGTTGTAGCGTGCAACAGGATTCGCGCCGACGACGTAGAGCGCGCCCAACTCACCGCGCTCGGCGGCGTCGAAGATCTGGATGAGGTCTTTGCCGGGTGTTTGCGGCAGGTTCGGAAACTCTTCGGCGAATGGCCCGGGCGCGCTGACGTGACGATAGCCGGGTAGCATGTCGGGTAGCAGGCCCATGTCGGCCGCGCCGCGCGAGTTGGCATAGTCGGCGAGACAGCCGAAGCGGGCTTCCGGCAAGGAGAGTCCGAAGGAGACCAGCGCGTCGATATCGTGCCCGCGAAACTCCGAGCCGAAGAAGATGACCAGCTTCTGCTCGGCACGCAGCGCATCGCGGAATTCCGCTGCGCCTTCGATGCCGTTGAACTCGGAATCGTTCGAGCCGAGGAAACGAACCGCATCGGCATATGTGCCCTCGGGGATATGCAGGAAGGCTTTCGCCTGGCGGCGCAGCTTGATGTCGCGGGTGTTCACCACGAAGATCTTCGCTTTGTTGAGCCGGACGTTGGTGCGCAGCTCCCAAGCGAGCGCGGGATGCTGCTCG